>NZ_JACEHK010000017.1:0-300000 GCF_025377685.1 Anaerobacillus sp. CMMVII
CGTTTTTTCCAGATGCAATGGATGAGAAGCAAGAAAAGATTCAGGAAGTTGCTTTACATGAATTAAGGCCAAATCCTTATCAGCCAAGAAAGTATTTTTCCGAAGAATCGATTAACGATCTGAAAGAATCAATCTTAAACCACGGCGTGTTACAACCATTACTAGTTAGAAAAAGCATCAAAGGCTATGAAATTGTTGTTGGTGAACGTCGCTTTCGAGCAGCAACAGAAGCGGGCCTAAAAACAATCCCAGTTGTCGTAAAAGAACTAACAGAAGATAAGATGATGGAGTTTGCTTTAATTGAAAATCTTCAACGAGAAGACTTAAACCCATTGAAGAAGCTGTTGCATACGATAAACTAATGAAGCATTTAGAAGTAACGCAAGAGCAGCTAGCTAAGCGATTAGGTAAAAGCCGTCCTCATATCGCTAATCACTTGCGTCTATTGCAATTACCAAATGAAGTCCTGACTCTAGTTGAAAACGGTGAACTTTCTATGGGGCATGGACGTGCTTTACTTGGATTAAAAAACAAAGAGAAACTTAACCTTTTGTTAAAGAAAGTATTAGAAGAAGGCTTAAATGTTCGGCAATTAGAGCATCTTATTCAAATCTTAAATGAAAATGTTTCACGTGAAACAATTCGAAAAAACCCGAACCTTCAATTTTTATTAAGGAAAAGGAAGAGCATTTAAGAGAAAGATTGGTACATCTGTAGCTATTAAGAAGAATAAGAAAAAAGGTAGAATTGAAATTCAATTTATTCAGAAGATGATTTAGAGAGAATTTTATCTTTGTTAGAAGGAAATCAATAATAGAGAAAACTAAATAGTAAGCATGACTCGTTCGCTTTCTATTTATAGAATTTTATTAAAGAAATAAGTAACCTATTGTTGAAAGTAAACTTTCTTATAAAACTGACCCCGTCCTTTAGGGGTTGGTCTCTTTTTTTATATTTTTAGCTAAGTGAATTTCATAATTACCCTAACCGAGCTACATTTAGAACGTTGTAGCGAAAATAATGAATTATGAAATTCATTAAAGCAAAATGTTTCGTAATCTTCAAAGGAGGGTAGCCGTGTCTATCATTTATTTTGATCAAGCTGCTTCATCATTTCCAAAACCTGAAACTGTCGCAGTCGCAGTTGCTAAGGCAATTAGTGAGTATGGGGCTAATCCAGGACGAGGTGGGCACCAATTAGCAAATCATGCAGCTGCAATGATATATGAAACGAGAGTGAAACTAGCAAAATTGTTTGGTGAAAGGGACCCGAGCAATGTGATCTTTTGCCAAAATGCAACACATGCCTTAAATCAAGCGATTAAGGGTTCCTTTAGGACAAGGTGATCATATTATTTCAACTACTTATGAACACAATTCAGTCAGGAGACCACTAGAATTTCTAAAGCAAGAAAAAGGTGTGATAGTCACTTATCTTAAAAGTGATCATAATGGTTTCATTACGAAAGAACAGTTGCTAAATGAAATTACACCCAAAACCAAGTTGATTGTTGCAAGTCATGGTTCTAATTTAACGGGTGCAATATTTCCAATTGAGATGATTGGATCTGTTTGTAAAGAAAAAGGAATTACTTTTTTAGTTGATGCTTCACAGACAGCAGGAGTGCTCCCTATTGATATGGATGCAATGAATATTGATATGCTGGCTTTTCCAGGGCATAAAGGGTTATTAGGTCCACAAGGGACCGGGGGCCTCTTATCGTCAAAGGTTCAGTGGAATTAGCCCCAATTTTTCATGGTGGAACAGGTAGTCATTCTGAAGAGAAAGACCAACCTAAGGTACGTCCGAGTAGATATGAGAGCGGTACGTTAAATACACCTGGTATTGCTGGATTATCTGCTGGAATAGATGAAGTAATGAAGAGAGGCGTTGAAACTATTTTTGAACATGAGTGGATGCTCACCAAATATAGTTTAGATAAACTAAGTGACATTGATGGTGTTACAGTATTTGGACCGGATCTTAATGTCGAAAGGTTAGCGGTTATTCCATTTATCATTGATGGAACCGATGTCCAAGAAATCGCGATGATTTTTGATCAACACTATCAAGTAGCATTAAGAGGTGGGCTTCACTGTGCACCGTTAGCTCATGAAACAATAGGTACAATTGAAGGTGGTACGCTAAGAGCTAGCTTCGGTCTTTACAACACATTAGAAGAAATAGACCAGTGGCTGGGAATGATCAAAGAGATAAAAGAAGGGTTAGTCGGATAGGAGTAAAAAGTATGGCTTTATTAGGAACAATAGTTAATGGCTTAGCAATTATTATAGGTTCATTAATTGGAACAAAATTAAGACATATTCCAGAAAAAATGAAAGTTACAGTGATGCAGGCAATTGCTTTAGCTGTAATGATCATTGGAATTGGGATGGGATTAAAAAGTGAAAACTTCTTAATCGTAATCGGGAGTTTAGCTGTAGGAGCCGTATTAGGTGAGAAGTGGGACTTAGAGGATAAACTAAATCGACTCGGTAAATGGTTAGAAGTAAAAACTGGAGCAAAAGAAGAAGGCTCATTTGCAAAGGGGTTTGTTACGGCGACTTTGATTTATGTTGTTGGGGCTATGGCTATTGTTGGTGCACTAGATAGTGGACTAAGAAATGATCATGCGGTGTTATATACAAAATCAATGCTAGATGGATTCTCAGCCATTTTGTTTACTAGTACACTAGGGATTGGAGTCTTATTTTCGGCCTTTCCAGTGATGATTATCAAGGAGCAATTGCCATTTTAGCTACTCAAATCACGCAATTTATTCCTCAAGAGATCATGGATGCGTTTATTGTCGAAATGACTGCAACTGGTGGTGTAATGATATTAGCGATTGGTTTAAATATTCTTGGTATAACAAAAATAAGAGTAGCAAATCTATTACCTGCAATTCTCGTAGTTGCAGTCATAGTCTATATCTTAAGCTTCTTTTAATGGAACAATGAGTTTCCATCTAAACGAATAATAAATTACTCATAAAATAAGACAACCCCTACTATACATGTAAGGAGTTGTCTTTTTTGTGTGCGTTAATCGAACCAAAAGCTCGATGAATATCAAGCTGGTTGTATTAACTTGAGAAAAAAGAGGGCTTAACGCTTTTTAATATAGACCGTTGTCTTTCTTTTGTCAGTTTCATATCAGTCAGGTGGATACTTTCAGCAATTTTATTCGCCATTTTAATTACGAAATGGAGGCGTGTATTTTGCAAAACCATATACTCCATAAAACCACCAACATTAACAATTCCAGTAATATGAATATCACCTACAGGTGGAAGTTTTTTATTAACTGCTGCTCCAGGTTTAACAGGGCCGTCATCGATTGACATAATTCCAACACTTGTAGAGCGACCAAGGCAGGCATCGATACCAATTGTGAAGGCGTCACAATGTTTTTCATTAATTTCAGCTAGTTTTTCTTCGAGATTAACAGCATGAATAGGGTTTTCTAACGTGCCATAGACATGGAATAACTTTAAATTACATTCTTGTAGTCTAGAGCCAATTAGTGGTCCTAATGAGTCGCCAGTTGATCTATCAGTTCCAATACATACTATAACAATATCTTTTTTTGCTAGTTTTGGTAGAAGGTCTAAAAGTTGGTCTGCAAAGTCATGACTTGCATTGTTTTCATCAATATGAATTCGAAAAGGTAATTGTCTCTTTTTAAAGAGATTACGTGAAATCATTCTATGACCTCCCATCTTAACAATAGTAGTAACAGTATACGGATATTTTTTCCTTTCTATACATGCCATTAATAAAATTGGAAGGATGCGTTTTTATGATTAAAGCAGGACTAAAGTGGATGTGTTTAATAATAGGTACGATGATTGGTGCAGGGTATGCCTCAGGGAGAGAATTGTGGGAATTTTTCGGTAGTGAAAGTGGATTAGCTATCATCTTATTTTCAATTTTATTTAGTATATGCTGTTTGGTGATCATGGGAATAAGCTTTCGCCAAAAAACAATTCATTATTTACCTGTGCTACAGTTGTTAATGGGAAAAAAGTTAACTAGACTATATGATTATATGATTATCTTGTACTTGTTCTCTGTTACAGTCATTATGTTAGCGGGTGGGGGAGCGACGTTAGAAGTTGTTAATTTGCCTTACTGGTTAGGGATTATACTCATCTCTGGACTTTTAATCGTGCTATTTTTTTGGGATACAAAAGGAATTACTTCTATGAATTCACTCGTAGTACCAGTCTTAATTGTTTTTTTAGTGGGGATATTACTCTCGTTTCAGTCTTTACAAGGTTTTTCAATTACTTTAAATTTAAATGAGCAAAAAAATTGGCCTTCTGCTTTTACCTTTACTGCCCTTAATATCTTACCTTTGGTAGCTGTATTAGCTGGAATTGGTAGTGAAATTAAGACGAAAGGTGAGATTTGGATTGCAAGTATTGGTAGTGGGGTAACTTTAGGCGGTATTTCTTTTCTATACAATGAATCACTCATAAGGGTTGCTCATGACATTATGTTTTATGAAATACCGTTGTTTGCAATTCTAAAACACTATCCGTATGTTATGGTACTAGTCATGTCTGGTTTATTATGGGTTGCCATTTACACAACGGCAGCTTCAGGATTATTTGGCTTAGCAACGAGATTCCGAAAATATGTATCGGTTCCACTTTGGGCACTAGCATTTTTTCTGATATTATCAATGATACCTTTAACGAAGATTGGTTTTTCTACATTGATTGCAGTTTTGTATCCACTATATGGGGTTCTGAACTTATATATTTTAGCGTCAATCCTTTTATATCCAATTGCTAGGAATTATGATAATGAGACGTGAATACCAAGGAGAGCACAAAATGTGTTCTCTTATTTTTTACATTCTATGTATTACAATAGTATCTAAAGAGCTTAGTAATGTATAATAACTATTAGATGAATTGCAAGAAAGACTAATGGTGAACTAATAGGAGGGGAAGGATAATGGAAAATCAAAAGCAATACGACCTAAATGATGTTGTTGAGATGAAAAAGCCTCATCCTTGTGGAGAAAATCGCTGGAAAATTATTCGCTTAGGAATGGATATTCGTATTAAGTGCCTCGGATGTGATCATAGTGTATTAATCCCACGTAAAGAATTTGGAAGAAAACTAAAAAAAATACTAGTAAAGCATGCAGAGTAAAAATACGATCTATGCGATCTAGCTTTAGTGTCTAAAGAGGCGCTAAAGCTTTTCTAATATAGGAGGGGTTCGATTGGAAAAAAAGATGATTTCAGCCTGTCCCCTTAATTGTTGGGATACATGTGGTTTCACGGTAACTGTAGAAAATAATACTGTAGTAAAGGTAGAAGGAAACAAACAACACCCGGTTACAAAAGGACATATCTGCAATAGAGGAAGAATGCTAGAAACGCGGACCAATTCTCCCTCTCGGATTACGAGGCCATTAAAAAAAATGAACGGTCAGTTTGAAGAAATCTCTTGGCAGCAGGCACTTGATGAAATCGCTGGAAAGTTAATTTCAGTGAAGCAAAACTATGGATCGACTTCTGTTTTGCATAGTCATGACTATTCAAATAATGGACTGTTAAAAAACTTAGATCAACGTTTTTTTAATTGCTATGGAGGCGTGACAGAAGTAATTGGAAGCTTATGTTGGGGTGCAGGTATTGAGGCACAAATATGGGATTTTGGAAATAGTGCAGCTCATGCGCCTGAAGATATCTTTCATAGTAAAAATATTATTATTTGGGGTAGAAATGCAGCGAGCACTAATATTCACCTATTTAGCAACCTACTAAAGGCAAAGAAAAAGGGTATTCATGTAACAGTGATTGACCCTCTCTATCATCAAACCGCGAAGTTAGCAGATACATATATTGCTGTTCGACCAGGAATGGATGGACTGTTAGCGATAGGGATTATGAAAGAGTTAAAGAAGCGCAAGCTAGTCGACGAAAATTTTATTAATCAGCATTCAGTCGGGTTTTCAGATTTTGAAGCCTATATTGATAAAATGGAAATGTCAGAGATAGTCTCGCAGACATCCGTAAGTATAGAAACAATACACCATTTGGCCGATCAGTATAGTAATGGTCCAACGTCAACCTATTTAGGATTAGGCCTACAAAGATATGTAAACGGTGGTCATACAGTTAGACTAATAGATGCAGTGGTAGCAATAAGTGGAAATATCGGGATTAAAGGCGGAGGTGCTAATTATGGACATCTTCCAGTCGGACAAGCATTTGATGTCAGTAACCTTACATTAAGTGAAAGAAAACAAAAAACACGTACATTTACAAGGATGAACCAAGCTGAAAAAATACTTTCAGAACAAGATTCGCCGATCAAAATGGCCTTTGTTACTAGAGGAAACCCACTGACACAGTTGCCTGATACAAATCGAGTCGAAGCAGCATTTTCAGTTATTGATACGCTAGTTGTCATTGACCAATTTATGACTGACACCGCTGAACTAGCTGATTATTTCCTCCCATGTACCACTGTATTTGAGGAAGAAGATATTTATTATTCCTCAATGTACCATAGCTATGTTAATTATGGACCTAAGCTAGTATCTCCAAAAGGGGAAGCAAAATCTGACCGTTGGATTTGGACTGAGCTTGCCAACCGTTTAGGATTTGGTGATGAATTTGCTTATAGTGACGATGAATTTCTTGAAATGGGATTACACTCACTAGCCAAGGAAGGAATTACATTAGCGGCAATAAAGGCAGAGGGATTTATGAAGCTACCAATTCAGGATGTGCCTTGGAGTGATTATAAGTTTAAAACGCCGTCAGGAAAGTATGAGTTTACCTCCAACTTAGCGATAAAAGAAGGACAAGAGGGGAGACTAACGTTTCAGTATCCAGAAGAATCAGTTATAAGCCCTAAAAAGAAGATATACCCTTACCATTTAGTGTCTAAACATCCCACTAGATCTAACCACTCACAAAACTATAACCTTCTTGGTGAAACAAGAGTCATAGTTGAAATCTCTGAAGATATAGCTTACGACCGTAAGCTTTCAGAAGGGGAAGAAGTAGTAGTTTGGAACGACCGCGGGAAAATTGTCGGGTACGTAAGAATACTAAAAATTCCCACCCAGATACGATTAATATTGATGAAGGAAGATGGAAAAAACTTGGCGGGTCTGTCAATGTCCTAACTTCATCAAGCAGGTCAATAATCGGACTTGGCGGAGTCCAGTATGACTGTTTGGTCGATATAAAGGCTCTTTTCTAAAACATTGCTCCTGCGGTTACTCGTCGCACAAAAAAACTTGTTGCTATTTAACCTAAAATGATTGTGAATATTACTTATGAAGATATCGTCCAATAAATTGAGTAAGAAAAGAGCATTACTTACTAAAGTAAGTAGTGAAATCTTAGCATTTACTTAAGCAACAAACTTTGCGAAAACAGCCATATTAAAAAAGAAAATTGTAATAAAAACTAGCTCGAATCGAAGCAAGGTAAGTAAGTATAACGGTAGCGCCATGGAGAATACTGCTTGAACTCAGTTCTTAGCTGCCTTGCGACGGGTAATCGCAGGAGCAGCTGTTTAGCCTCTCGAGGTCAAAAACACGTGTTTACCTAATCGTTGCCTCTTTGGTTCAGTGGGCCCTCGAGGCAAAGCACCATGTGGTATCTCAAGAAGCAACACATGGTGTTAACGAGGTCAGCGGCTTTTGTCGGGGCTAAATGGGCGCTTGCGCTTTTCTTGGGTTATCAATATAATTGTTTAGGGTTAGTAGTTACGTTTAACTTAAACTTTAATAAAAGTGTATATAAAGATTATATAAATGAAGGAAGTGTCCACGAATGGCTTTAACAACTGGAATTGTCGGTTTGCCGAATGTTGGTAAATCAACACTATTTAATGCAATCACTCAAGCAGGTGCTGAATCTGCAAACTATCCATTTTGTACGATTGATCCTAACGTAGGTATTGTAGAGGTACCTGATCATCGTTTAACAAAGCTAACTGAGCTTGTTCAACCGAAAAAAACAGTTCCAACTGCATTCGAATTCACAGATATTGCAGGAATCGTTGAAGGCGCTAGTAAAGGGGAGGGGCTTGGGAACAAGTTCTTATCTCATATTCGCCAAGTTGATGCGATTTCTCACGTTGTTCGTTGTTTTGAAGATGAGAATATTACCCATGTATCTGGAAGTGTAAACCCAATTCGTGATATTGAAGTTATTAACCTTGAGTTAATCCTTGCAGATTTGGATTCAGTAGACAAGCGAATTATGCGTGTTGAGAAATTAATGAAGCAAAAAGATAAAGAGGCAATGGCTGAATATGAAATTTTAGTAAGGTTTAAAGAAGCCTTTGAAGATGAAAAGCCAGCAAGAAGTGTCGAGCTAACTGAGGAAGAAAAGAAGATTGTTCAAGGAATGCATTTATTAACGATGAAGCCTGTCTTATATGTGGCAAACGTAAATGAAGATGGATTACTAGTAGCTGATGATAATCCGCTGGTTCAAAAGGTTAGAGAATTTGCAGCTGCAGAAAACTCAGAAGTTATCGTTGTCTGTGCAAAAATTGAAGAGGAAATTTCTGAACTTGATGGGGAAGAAAAGGCCATGTTCCTAGAAGAGTTAGGAATTAAGGAGTCTGGTTTAGATCAGCTCATCCGTGCTGCTTACAGCTTATTAGGCTTATCAACATACTTTACAGCTGGAGTTCAAGAAGTTCGTGCTTGGACAATCCGTAAGGGAACAAAAGCACCACAAGCAGCTGGTGTCATTCATTCCGATTTTGAACGTGGTTTTATTCGTGCTGAGGTTGTAGCTTATGACGATTTAGTTGAAGCTGGATCTCATGCGGCAGCCAAAGAAAAAGGAAAAGTAAGACTAGAAGGAAAAGAGTACATCGTTGCTGATGGTGATGTTATTCATTTTAGATTTAATGTTTAATTAGTGTAAAGTTTAGAGTTGTTGGTAGTAAAGCTTCGAAGGGCATGCTTAGAAAGCAACTTTGAACTGCTAACGCAAACTCTTCACTCTAAACTTTACACTCTACACTTGTTTTACAAAGAGGTTTCTGCTATAATCGATAAATGCGAGTAAATGACACTTTAATAATTGTTATTATTCGCCCCTTGCTCCTCGAATGAGAGGGGCCGTTAGACCAAAAGGAGGTGACGTACAAATGCGTAAATATGAAATCATGTACATTATTCGACCAAACCTAGAAGAGGCTGCAACAAAGGAATTAGTTGAGCGTTTTAACAACGTGTTAACTGACAATGGTGCTACTCTTGATAAGGTTCAAGAAATGGGTAAGCGTCGTTTAGCTTATGAAATTGAAGACTTCCGTGAAGGCTTCTATGTATTACTAAACGTAACAGCTGAGCCAGCAGCAATCGCTGAATTCGATCGTTTAATTAAGATTAACGAAGATGTAATTCGTTTACTTATCACGAAAGACGAAGAATAAGAACTAGTAGATAGTATGGGGAGGGGTTCTGATGCTTAACCGTGTCGTTTTGGTAGGTCGCCTCACGAGAGATCCTGAACTTAAGTACACGCCGAATGGTATTGCAGTAGCGAGTATTACACTTGCTGTCAATAGACCGTTTTCAAACCAACAAGGCAACCGAGAAGCAGACTTTATTAACGTAGTCATTTGGCGTAAACAGGCAGAGAATGTTGCTAATTACTTACGTAAAGGAAGTTTAGCAGGTGTCGATGGTCGACTACAAACTCGTAGTTATGAAAACAACGAAGGTAAGAAAGTTTTTATAACAGAAGTAGTAGCGGACAGTGTACAATTTTTAGAAACAAAAGGTTCTAGTAACCCTGGTGGAAATCAAAATCAGGGTGGTGGAGACTATTATGGCTCTCCTAATCAAGGAGGATATCCTAACAACAACCAGAATCAAGGCCGTAGTAATCAGTCATTTTCTGATGATCCATTTGCTAGTGATGGCAAGCCAATTGACATCTCAGATGATGATTTACCATTCTAGATCTATTGGCTTTCTAATTTAACTTTAACTTTTATAGGGTCAAGCCCTTTTGTGTGAATATAAAATCTAAAATAAAGGAGGTTTTTTGAATGGCAATGGGAGGACGTCGTGGTGGCCGTGGTGCGAAACGCCGTAAAGTTTGTTACTTTACTGTAAACAAAATCACGAAAATCGACTATAAAAACGTAGAATTACTTAAACGTTTCGTTTCTGAGCGTGGTAAAATTTTACCTCGTCGTGTAACTGGAACTTCAGCTAAGTACCAACGTCAATTAACAACTGCAATTAAGCGTGCACGTCAAATCGCTTTATTACCGTATGTTAGTGGTGAATAAATAATGTAAAAAGGGGATGGCTTATAGTCGATCTCCTTTTTTTATTGATGGCTGTTTATACAAGGCTAGTATCACTTGAAGTATTAGGGTCTCAAACTGAAATATTTTACAAAAATAAACTGTTTAATGAGTTTGTTAATCAAAAAAGTGGCGTGTTTTTCTTAAGTACATTGTAAATAGAGAAACTGTTTAAACTATACATACTATAAAAAGGTATAGGGAGGCGTAACGTATGAAAAAACAATTTGCAGTTGTGGGTCTAGGAAGATTTGGTGGCAGTGTTTGTAAAGAGTTATATGCGATGGGACATGAGGTTTTGGCGATTGACATTAATGAGGATAGAGTTCATGACTTTGCGAATTATTCCACACATGCAGTCGTAGCCAATGCCACTGATGAAAATACGCTATTATCTTTAGGCATTAGAAATTTTGAGCATGTCATCGTTGCCATTGGTGATAATATTCAAGCTAGCATTCTTTGTACCTTATTATTAAAAGAGTTGAATGTAAAGCGAGTGTGGGTGAAGGCACAAAATAACTATCACCATAAGGTAGTTGAGAAAATCGGTGCAGATCGAATTATTCATCCTGAAAAAGATATGGGAATTAGAATTGCTCATTACTTAGTTTCTGAAAAAATTATTGATTACATCGAATTATCACCCGATTACAGTATCATGGAGTTAATAGCTTCAACAAAAGTTTCTAATAAAACGATTGCTAAATTAGATATTCGTGCTAAATATGGCTGTACTATTTTAGGTATTAAAAGAGGTGAAGATGTTATCATAACACCTTTTCCAGACCAATTAATTCTTGAAAAAGATATCTTAATTCTAATTGGTCATAATAATGACCTTAAACGCTTTGAAGATGAAGGCCTCTAGCTTTTTGTAAGGAGTTTTTTCTTATCCTATCAAAGGCTAGATTTCTTTTGAAGCAACTACCTTGCTGGTGGTATAAGAAAAGATTCACTATCTAGGTTAAAGTGAGGACTATTTTTAAAAATTTTGATCATCGTATATAATCATGAAGGGAAATACTTTCACGGGTGAGTTCTTCCTTAGTGTTTAGGTATTTAATGAAATGAGGGAAAATGAATGAAAAATACAAAAGTAATGACTGAGGGGGCAATATTTGCGGCAATATTTTCATTAATTGCCTTTATGACAGTGTTTATTCCAATCTTGGGTTCAATTCTACTTTGGATTTTACCACTACCGTTCATTGTTTACACAGTAAGGAATGGATGGAAAGCTGGTTTAATGTTGTGGGTTGTTGCTATATTTGTTTCTACAATCATTGGTGGGTTAGTACTATTCTTTACTGCAATTATATTTGGAAGTGGTGGAATTGTTGTAGGAGAATTATATAGAAGAAAATATTCTGCCTTTGTGGTGTTATTAGGTGGAAGCTTAGCATATATCGCCAATTTAATTCTATATTTTATTTTAAGTATCGTTGTCTTAGGCTTAAATCCAATTAAAGTTATCCAAGAGTTAATGATGGAATCAGTTCAAACGGCAGAGTCAATGCTTATAGCAATTGGGCAAGATCCTGGGGCACAACTTGTGCCTATGGTTGAATTCATAGATCGTTTGGTATACTTAGCTCCTTCACTGATTATTTCAACGGGAGTTTTTTATGCACTTTTTATTCAATTAATTGCATATGCTGTTTTAAAGAGAATCGGGGAAAAGATATCTCGTTTTAAGCCTTTCCGTGATTGGACCTTTCCAAAGTCTTTTTTATGGTATTATTTAGTAACATCAATTTTTATTTTAATAGGGTTAGAAGAAGGAACAGGTCTTTACATGGTAATGTGGAATTTGTTCCCGCTATTAGAGATTGCGATGACTATTCAAGGTTTAGCAGTTGTTTTATTTTATTGTCATGCGAAGGGGTTTCATAAATCTGTACCTGTTATCATTCTCGTTGTTACTTTTATCGCCCCATTTCTTCTTTATATCTATCGAATATTAGGTATAATTGATTTAGGATTTGAACTTCGGAAAAGAATAAAAAACTCGAATTAATTAGGAGTTGAAGATTATGCCGGAATTCCTATTAAAACGGTGGCATGGGTATCACTTATTTGCCATATTTTCTGTGGCAGTTATCTTTATTGGAATTTTAACAGTTTATCAGTGGGGCCTTGGTTTGTTGGGCTTCTTTTGCTTAACCATTCTACTTGTATACACTGTACAGGCAAGAAATTCGTTTAAAAAAGACATAGAACAATATATTTCTACACTGTCATATCGTGTCAATAAAGCAGGTGAAGAAGTAGTCACAAAGCTTCCGGTCGGAATGGTGCTTTATAATGAAGATAAAGTCATTCAGTGGGCGAACCACTTGGTCATGTCAATTATTGAAGAAGAGTGTATTGGTCAACCAATTTCTAAAATAGATAATGACCTTTACGATGCTATTGAAACAGAGCAGAGAGAAAAAGTCATTCAAATTGGTGAAAATGTCTTTCGGGTTGTGTTTAGACATGAGGAGAGGCTCATTTATTTCTTTGATATTACTGAAGAGACAAAAGTGAAAAAGCTGTACGAAAAGGAACAAACTGTTATTGCTATTATTTATTTAGACAACTATGATGAAGTTACACAAGGATTAGAAGACCAGATCAGAAGTAAGTTAATGAGTCAGGTTACATCAATTTTAAATAGATGGTCAAAGGAGCATGGTGTCTTTCTAAGAAGAACCTCTTCCGATCGATTTTTTGCTATCTTGCGTCAAGAGATGTTAGAAGAACTTGAAGATACGAAATTTGATTTATTAGATGAAATAAGGGAAGCAACTGCTCGCGAAAAAATTCCCATTACGCTAAGCATTGGTGTCGGTAGTGGCCAAGGGTCACTACAAGAACTCGGTGCGCTTGCTCAGTCAAGCTTAGACTTAGCACTTGGTAGGGGCGGTGACCAAGTGGCGATTAAGCAGAAAAACGGTAAAGTTCGTTTTTATGGTGGCAAATCAAACGCTGTCGAAAAGCGTACGAGAGTAAGAGCTAGAGTTATTTCTCATGCGATACGTGATTTCATCCTAGAAAGTGATCGTGTGATGATTATGGGTCACATCAGCCCTGATATGGATGCAATTGGTGCTTCGATCGGTGTCTTGAAATTGGCAGAACTTAATGGTAAAGAAGGATATATCATTTTAGACCCTACCAATATTAGTAGAGATGTCCGAAAGTTGATGGAGGAAGTTGAAAAACATGATCGCTTATGGGCGCATTTTATTACTCCTGATGAAGCGTTAGAAGAGTTAACACCAAATACACTATTAGTTGTTGTTGATACGCATAAGCCTTCATTAGTAATTGAGCCAAGACTATTAGATAAAATTGACCGTGTAATTGTTTTAGATCACCATCGTCGTGGTGAAGAATTTATAGATGAAGCAGTGTTGGTATACATGGAGCCGTACGCTTCGTCAACAGCGGAGCTCGTAACAGAACTATTGGAGTATCAACCTAAACAAACAAAACTAGACTTACTTGAAGCAACTGCCTTACTGGCTGGTATAATTGTAGATACTAAAAGCTTTGCGGTTCGTACTGGTTCAAGAACCTTCGATGCAGCGTCTTTTTTAAGGTCACAAGGAGCAGATACGAATTTAGTCCAAAATCTATTGAAACAAGATTTGGACCAATATATAAAACGTTCCAGGTTAATTGAAAGTGCTCAAATATATCGAAATGGCGTCGCGATTGCGAAAGGAAATCCTAATGAGGTATGTAGTCAGGTGCTGATTGCCCAAGCTGCAGATACGCTTCTCTCTATGAATGGAGTAGTTGCTTCGTTTGTCATTTCAAAGAGGAAGGACGGCGCTATAAGTATTAGTGCTAGATCCTTAGGTGATGTAAATGTTCAATTAATAATGGAAAGGCTTAATGGTGGAGGACATTTATCGAATGCTGCCACGCAGCTAGGTGATGTAACTTTAGATGAGGCTGAAAAATTATTAATGGAAAAGATAGATGAATATATTGAAGGAGGAAAAGAAGAATGAAAGTTATTTTTCTTCAAGACGTAAAAGGCAAGGGAAAAAAAGGTGAAGTAAAGAATGTTTCAGAGGGATATGCAAGAAACTTTCTATTACCTAATAAGCTAGCTGCTGAAGCAAATGCAGGAGCGCTAAAAACACTAGAAGTAAAAAAACAGGGCGAAGAAAAACGTGCGGAAGAAAAACTAAACGAAGCTAAAGCTTTTCGAGATGAAATTGAAAAGCTTACAGTTGAAATAAAGGCAAAGTCTGGAGAAGGTGGTCGACTATTTGGTGCCGTTACAAGCAAGCAAATTGCTGAAACGTTAGCAAAGATGAAAAAGAAAGTCGATAAGCGCAAAATTGAACTTGATGAGCCAATTCGAGCATTAGGCTATACAAATGTTCCAATTAAATTACATCCAGAAGTAACAGCAACAATTAAAGTACATGTTATTGAAGGATAGTTTTGAGTGAGGAGTGTTGAGTGTTGAGTTGTGTAGGTAATGCTGCGAAGCAATGCTGAAAAGAACTCAACACTCAACACTCAAAACTCTACACTTATAAGGGTAGGTGAATCAATCATGAGTGAATTATATGCTGATCGTACTCCACCACAGAATATTGAAGCAGAACAAGCCGTTTTAGGGGCAATTTTTCTTGAACCAGAAGCTCTTGTAACAGCATCAGAAAGACTAGCGTCTGACGATTTTTATCGAGCGTCCCATCAGCGGATTTACAGTGTGATGATCCAGTTAGCCGAAAAGGGAGAGCCTGTCGATCTTGTTACTGTTACAGCTGAGCTACAAGATAAAAAATGGCTTGAAGAAATAGGTGGAGTTTCATATTTAAGTGACTTAGCGAGCTCAGTTCCTACAGCAGCAAACGTAGAATACTATAGTAGGATTGTAGAAGAAAAATCGTTACTTAGACGATTGATCCGTGTTGCTACTAATATTGCTGCAGATGGGTACGCCGAAGAAGAAGAAGTAGATACAATTTTAAGTGAAGCTGAAAAAACGATACTAGAAGTTTCTCATAAAAAAAATACGAGTGCCTTTATTTCGATTAAAGATGTACTTGTTGAAGCATATGACAACATTGAACAGCTACAAAATCGTACAGATGATATTACTGGTATCCCAACAGGTTTCTCTGAATTAGATCGTATGACTGCAGGGTTTCAACGCAATGACTTAATTATTGTTGCAGCACGTCCTTCTGTTGGTAAGACTGCCTTTGCCTTAAATATTGCGCAAAATGTAGCGACGAAAACAGACGAAAATGTTGCCATTTTTAGTCTTGAGATGGGTGCTTCTCAGCTAGTCATGCGTATGATCTGTGCAGAGGGAAATCTTGATGCACAAAGACTGCGTACAGGTTCACTTCAAGAAGAGGATTGGACGAAACTGACGATGGCAATGGGAAGTTTATCAAAAGCCGGGATTTATATCGACGATACACCTGGTATCCGTGTAAATGACATTCGTGCAAAGTGTCGTAGATTAAGTCAGGAAAAGGGTTTAGGAATGATCTTAATTGACTACTTGCAGTTAATTCGCGGAGATGGCAAAAGTGGTGAAAACCGTCAGCAGGAAGTTTCAGAGATTTCGAGATCCCTGAAAGGTTTAGCAAGGGAATTACAAGTACCTGTTATTGCCTTATCACAGCTTTCACGTGGTGTAGAATCCCGTCAAGATAAACGACCGATGATGTCTGATATTCGTGAGTCAGGAAGTATTGAGCAGGATGCCGATATTGTTGCTTTCTTGTACCGTGATGATTATTATGACAAGGAAAGTGAGAGCAAGGATATCATCGAAATTATTATCGCAAAACAAAGGAATGGCCCTGTTGGAACAGTTGAACTTGCCTTTGTTAAAGAATATAACAAATTCGTAAACTTAGAGCGACGTTTTGATGAACGTAGTATGCCTGTCGGAGCAGGGGCATAGAAAATCTGAGTTTGAAAATATTCCCCTTACGGTACCTGGGAGTGCCTAAGGGGATTTTATTGCTGTCTAGCTCCAGCAAGGCTACTGCTTGAATTTGCTTCTTACTGCCTTGCGACGAGTAATCGCAGGAGCAAATGTGGAGCCCCTCGAAGTCAAATAACCTTCGAGAGAAAAAGTGAACTTCCTTTTTCCTAGAATAAAAGTGATAGAGCAAACTTTCTTCTCGAAGAACATTTGCTTGTTGGGGCTTAAATGGGTGCTTCCGCTTTTCTTATTAGTTACCAGGTAATGACGTATATTTTTATTGAAAAATATTGTAGAATGTAGATTGTAAAATTTGTTAGGGTAAAGTTTTCTTCACTAACATAATTCTAATCTACATTTTACAATCAAAAATTCCAATTTCGAGAGTTCGCGATCTCCTCTCGTTAAAAAAAACTAGGGAGTGTTTAAATATGAAAAAGCATTGGTGGTGTTCAGTGGCGGACAAGATTCAACAACTTGTCTATTTTGGGCACTAAAAAATTATGATCATGTAGAAACAGTGACCTTTGATTATAACCAAAGGCACAATGAAGAAATTGAAGTAGCTAAAAAAATTGCTGAAGATCTAGGCGTAGAGAATACGGTTATAGATATGAGTTTATTAAATCAGCTAACTTCTAATGCGTTAACACGCAGTGAAATCGAAATAAAAGACGGGGAAGATGGCGGTTTACCTAGTACATTCGTTGATGGGCGCAATCACCTCTTTTTATCGTTTGCAGCGATTATGGCGAAAGCTAAAGCGATCCAAAATATTATTACAGGTGTTTGTGAGACAGATTTTTCAGGTTACCCTGATTGTCGTGACATGTTTGTAAAGTCACTAAATGTAACGATAAATTTAGCGATGGATTACAACTTTGTTATTCATACACCATTGATGTGGATTGATAAAAAAGAAACGTGGGCTCTAGCTGCTGAGCTTGGAGCTTTTGAATATATAAGGGAAAAGACGCTTACATGCTATAACGGTATTGTAGGCGACGGTTGTGGCGAGTGCCCTGCATGCAAGCTTCGTAATGAAGGCTTACAAAAGTTCCTTAATGAACAGGAAGGGGGCATGCAGCGTGTCGAGTAAAGATGGATTATTTGGTTTTCGAATTGTTGATAAGCTAGAAAAATTAGGTGAAGACATTCAAATAAAAGACTTGAAGTACCACAATAAGCGCGTGATGGTAAGTAAGGAATTTACGTTTGATGCCGCCCACCACCTTCATCATTATGAAGGGAAATGCAAAAACCTACACGGTCATACGTACCGAGTTGTTTTTGGTATTAGTTCTTTTACAGATGAAATTGGGATTGCCATTGACTTTGGTGATATAAAAAAAATCTGGAAAGAGCAGATTGAAATATATCTTGACCACCGCTATTTGAATGAAACGCTACCTCCGATGAATACGACGGCAGAAAACATGGTTGTTTGGATCTACGAAAAAATGGCGGACTACTTAAAAGAAAGTCAGTTTAAAATGTTAGAACCAAGGGTTGAATTTGTTCGACTTTTTGAAACACCAACAAGCTATGCCGAAGCTAGAAGAGAGTGGATGGAATGAAAATACCGGTTTTAGAAATTTTCGGCCCGACCATTCAAGGTGAAGGTGCAGTAATTGGAAAAAAAACTGTTTTTATTCGCACGGCTGGGTGTGATTATCAATGCTCTTGGTGTGATTCTGCGTTTACGTGGGATGGAACCGGGAAAGATGAAATTAAAATGTTGACAACTGTTGAAATCGTTACTGAACTTAAAAAAATTGGGTTAGACAACTTTCAGCATGTAACAATTTCTGGTGGAAACCCAGCACTGCTGAAGCAGCTTGGTGATCTTATACGTGCTTTAAAAGATTTGAACATGAAGATTGGCCTAGAGACACAAGGTACTGTTTGGCAAGACTGGATGCTAGAAATAGATGACTTAACAGTTTCTCCAAAGCCACCTAGTAGCGGTATGGAAACAGATCATACAAGGCTAACTGAAATGATCGAGCGTTTAACTAAAAAGGTTGTTGCCGGTGAAGTTAGTTTAAAGGTTGTTATTTTTGATGAAAAAGACTTACAATATGCAAAAAAGTTCACCTAGACTATCCTACTGTGCCTTTTTACCTCTCTGTCGGAAATGAGAATTTAACGATGGAGGATGACGAGCAACTTGCTCAAAAACTGTTAAAAAAGTTAGATTGGTTAGTGAGTAAAGTGATTGTTGATCCTGATTTTAATAATGCAAGAGTCTTACCACAGCTACATGCCCTTCTTTGGGGTAATAAAAAGGGAGTGTAATTATGAGAAAAGATCATGAATTAGAAGGTGTTTCTTTACTAGGAAATCAAAACGTTCAATATAAATTTGAATATGATAAGTCCATTTTAGAAACGTTTGAAAATAAGCATCTAGATAACGATTACTGGGTGAAATTTAATTGTCCTGAATTTACAAGTCTTTGTCCGAAAACAGGACAGCCTGATTTCGCAACAATTTATATCTCTTATATTCCGAGTGAAAAAATGGTCGAAAGTAAGTCATTAAAGCTGTACTTATTTAGCTTTAGAAACCAGGGCGATTTTCATGAAGATTGCATGAATATCATCATGAAAGACTTAATTGAATTAATGGACCCCAAATATATTGAGGTTTGGGGTAAATTCACACCTCGTGGCGGTATTTCGATTGACCCTTATGTAAACTACGGCAAAAAGGGTACAATGTTTGAGGAAATGGCTAAACAACGCTTATTCAATCACGATATGTATCCAGAAAAAAATTGATAATCGGTAATAGAGAAGGCAGTTGGGAAAATCTCAACTGCCATTTTTATTTAAAGTACAATTGCATTATGACCGTAGCCAAGCAAAGCTTGGCTCTTCACGCATAGCGTGAAGTTTGTAAACTAAATGAGGCGGAGGGACAAATGAATTTGTTCCTCCGCCTCATTTAGTTTACGAAAACGGTCATTATGCATAAATTTTATATTCTGTCAGACCATAAAAAAATGTATACCACCAGCCAAACAGGGATACTTTTCTCTAAGGATATAAATCTCCATTCTATAATCTATATTAAGAAACCCCTCAGTTTTTATTATAGTTTTTAAAACTACGAACAAATAAATATATATTTTGAATATTGTTCGGAATTTATTGACTTCAGAAAAGTAAATTGTTACACTAGCTATGGTTTTGAATGATTTAGGGAATATAAGATAAAAATATATAAGCATTGATTATTTGCGGAGGTGTACATAAATGGCATCAGTTGTTGTTGTTGGAACTCAGTGGGGAGACGAAGGAAAAGGGAAGATCACAGACTACCTATCAGAAAAGGCAGAAGTTGTTGCAAGATATCAAGGTGGAAATAATGCAGGTCATACAATTGTATTTGACGGAAAAAAATACAAACTGCACTTAATTCCATCTGGGATTTTCTATAAAGATAAAACTTGTGTTATTGGAAACGGGCTAGTTATTGACCCAAAAGCATTAGTTCAAGAACTAAAATACTTACATGACCATGGCATTGACACGAGCAACTTAAGAATTAGTAACCGAGCTCACGTAATTCTTCCTTACCATATTAAGCTTGATATTGTTGAAGAAGAAAGCAAGGGTGCTAACAAAATTGGTACGACAAAAAAGGGAATCGGCCCAGCTTACATGGATAAGGCCGCTCGAGTTGGAATTCGAATTGCAGACTTATTAGATAAAGAAGAATTTGAAATGAAGCTTGATCTTAACCTAAAAGAAAAAAATCGTTTGTTCGAGAAATATTATGAAGTAGAAGGCTTTACAAAAGAAGAGATCTTAGAAGAGTATTATGATTATGGTCAACAAATTGCTCAGTATGTAGTTGATACATCAGTCATATTAAATGATGCCTTAGATGAAGGAAAGAGCGTTTTATTTGAAGGTGCCCAAGGGGTTATGTTAGACATCGATCAAGGAACATATCCTTTCGTTACATCTTCTAATCCAATCGCAGGTGGAGTAACAATTGGTTCTGGCGTTGGTCCTTCAAAAATTAACAGCGTAGTTGGAGTATCGAAAGCATACACAACTCGTGTTGGTGATGGCCCATTCCCAACTGAGTTAGCGAATGAGACTGGTGACCGAATTCGTGAAGTCGGGAATGAATATGGAACAACAACTGGTCGTCCACGTCGTGTAGGGTGGTTTGACAGTGTGGTTGTTCGTCATGCGCGTAGAGTAAGTGGAATTACTGATTTATCATTAAATTCGATCGATGTCCTTACAGGTATTGAAACATTAAAGATTTGTGTAGCTTACCATTACAAAGGTGAAGTAATGGAGGAATTCCCAGCAAGTCTTAAAGTGCTAGCAGACTGTGAACCAGTGTATGAAGAGTTACCAGGTTGGACAGAAGACATTACAGGCGTAAAATCATTAGAGGAGCTCCCTCTGAATGCACGTCACTACGTAGAGAGAATCTCACAGCTTACAGGGATCCCATTAACGATCTTTTCAGTAGGACCTGATCGAAATCAAACAAACTTACTAAAGAGTGTATTTGCCTAAGTAAATAATAAGAAATGCCTGGAGTTGATCTAGGCATTTTTTGTTTGCTTATTACTAATACAATAATTTGGCTAAAAGTTACGAGATGTATTTTAAATAAATAAGGCTATTGCTGTCTAAAAAAACCTTGTTGCTAAGCCCATTGTGAATAGATCAATTAGAATACATCGCGCTTTAATTTTTAAAAATCGACTAATTAGCCAAAACCAAGTAATTCCAGATTAAAATCTCTTGCTTTTCATTAATAATTTCTGTAATATAGGACAAGTGTTGAAAAACACATCGAAACATGTTTAAAAAAGTTTTTTAAAAAAGACTTGCATTGATTATTTTAATATGTTATTATTAATCTTGTCGTCACGAGATGACCCATTATCTCAGTGGCGAGCGAAGCATCTTTGAACTGACAGCGAGTTGTTTCGACGGATACTCTTCGAAGCAAAGCTGGAAGAGGAAGAAACAGGTATTAATCTGTAAGAATTAATATATAGTTATCAAGAGCCATTAGCTCAGTTGGTAGAGCATCTGACTTTTAATCAGAGGGTCGAAGGTTCGAATCCTTCATGGCTCACCATTTTTCATCTCAGTGGCCCGTTGGTCAAGCGGTTAAGACACCGCCCTTTCACGGCGGTAACACGGGTTCGAATCCCGTACGGGTCACCATTTTATATCTTGTGTTGTAAAAAACATGGAAATGGGATATAATAATATTTGTCGGATTGAGCAAGGACAGAATTAAATAATTTTTATTATCGCGGGGTGGAGCAGTCTGGCAGCTCGTCGGGCTCATAACCCGAAGGTCGCAGGTTCAAATCCTGCCCCCGCAACCAATTCGTAAACATCTTGAATAATCATCGTTGTAGAATTTGCGACGAGGAGCTAATGCACCGCAGGAGCACAGTACCAGGTACTTTAATAAAAACTCTTTACTGGCATTGCATTAAATCAAGATATCTACTATTGATGGACCCGTGGTGTAGCGGTTAACATGCCTGCCTGTCACGCAGGAGATCGCCGGTTCGATCCCGGTCGGGTCCGCCATTTTGTTAATTAGTAATTAGTAATTATTTATATATTGGCTCGGTAGCTCAGTCGGTAGAGCAGAGGACTGAAAATCCTCGTGTCGGCGGTTCGATTCCGTCCCGAGCCACCACTATAATCAAGGCATGCCGGCCTAGCTCAATTGGTAGAGCAACTGACTTGTAATCAGTAGGTTGGGGGTTCAAGTCCTCTGGCCGGCACTCTTATATAAAGATTAAAGTCTATCAGTTACTGATAGACTTTTATTTTTTGCCCTGCTTCTAGGACTATCGATACTTAAATTGGAAGAAATATTCCAGTAATGATACAATTATATTACGTTTTCTTTATTTTTCTGACAAATTAATTGGTATTGTGATAAAATACAAAGGATTATAGTATCTCTATTTTTTAGTAGTTTAGTAGGGTATTTGAATAGAGAGTAGTAAGTATATAGTAGTGTAGGAGGAGAACCATGGAAGATTACAAACGCCGGTTAGATCAACTACAAGAAAAACTTAAAGGTATAACAAAAGGTAGTTTAAACACAATAAAACAATTATCAAAAAAATATAAAAAGCAATAGGAACAAGTTTATGTATAGCTGCTTTATTAACAACAAGCGTACATACAGATACAGTAAAAGCTGAGGATCCTACAAAACTAAAGGTTAAAACGATTTATCATGTATATATGGATAATCACCGGGTAGGTTCGGTCGATGAAAAAAGTCAAGTTGACCGTATAATTAATTCGAAAATTAACGAATATGCTGATGCTTATTCCGACGTAGAACTGGTTATTGGTGAAGAGCTTAAGTTTATTCCAGAAGTGGTGTTTACTTCAAGAGCCAATACTAGTGAAACTCTTAAAAAGTTAGAAAATAGTTTAACAGTTAAAGCAGAAGCCCTTGCTTTAATGGTTGATGGAAATGAAGTAGGGTATGTTCGTTCCGAAGAAGAATACAACACTGTTGTGCAGGAATTAATGCTGCAGTATGTCTCTGAAAAGGACTTGGCTACTATACTAAAGGCAAAAGAGGAAGGCACAACAGTCAAACAGCCTGCTGTTGGAGAAAGTGTTACTTTAGACGTTACATTGTCAAAGGATATTGAGGCTGAAAAAGCAACAGTTCATCTTCGTGATATATTATCAGTGAAAGATGCAATTAAGCAGCTCAATTTAGGCACGTTAGAAGATGATCTTTATGAAGTTCAACCAGGTGATGTATTAGGAACAATTGCCGAGGCACATGATCTTGCTATTTCGGAAATATTAGCACTTAATCCTAACATTACAGAAAATACGCTACTGCAAATTGGTGATGAATTAAACGTTACAGTGTATAAGCCGATTGTTAAAGTTATTGTACAAGAAGCTTTGACTGATAAAGAAGAAATTCCATTCCAAACAGAAACAAAAGAAGATGCAAATATGTGGCGTGGTGATACGAAAGTTCAACAAGCTGGACATGCAGGTGAAAGAGTTGTTAGCTATAATATTACCCGGGAAAACGGGCGAACACTTAAGAGAGAAATTGTAAGTGAAAAAGTAACCAAAGAGCCACAAAATCGGATTATACTAAAAGGAACAAAGGTTACTCCTTCTAGAGGTTCTGGACAGCTTGGCTGGCCTGCTGTTGGTGGGTATATTTCAAGTTATCAGGGTATGCGTTGGGGAAGATTCCACAGAGGAATTGATATTGCAAGACCGTCAAATCGTAATATTTTAGCTGCCGATAATGGTACAGTATCTTTTGCTGGCTGGGATGGTGGCGGTTATGGTAATAAAATTATTATTAATCATAATAATGGAATGACAACTTTGTACGCACACTTAGCTTCAATTGATGTAAGAGTTGGACAAACGGTAGCAAAAGGGCAAAAAATAGGTGTAATGGGATCAACAGGTAATTCGACTGGAGTTCATTTACACTTTGAGGTTACTCAGAATGGGAATTTAAAAAACCCAATGGAGTTTTTAAATAGATAACGATCCTAGAAGGTCTGACTACTAGCAAAGGTATTGGTAGATTTATCAATTCGGTTGCTAATAAAGTCAGGCCTTTTATTTGGGAAAAAGAGAGTCATAGTATGATAAAATAGACTAAGAAATGTAAGTTAGGACTAAGTCAGGAGTTGAGAATGGTATGGAAAAGAAAATATTAGTTGTTGATGATGAACAGCCGATTGCAGACATTTTAAAGTTCAGCTTAGAAAAAGAGGGATTTACTGTTGAATGTGCTTACGATGGTGAAGAAGCGATTAGAAAAGTAGTTCAGATTGTTCCTGACTTAATTTTATTAGATATTATGCTTCCACTAAAAGATGGAATGGAAGTATGCCGTGAAGTTAGAAAGAAATTTGATATGCCAATCATTATGTTGACAGCAAAAGATTCTGAGATTGATAAAGTTTTGGGTCTAGAATTAGGTGCTGATGATTACGTAACGAAACCGTTTAGTACGAGAGAGCTATTAGCTAGAGTTAAGGCTAACTTAAGACGACACCAGCAAAAAGCCGACGAAGTGACTTCGGATAAGAAGGAGCTCTATATTGGCTCGCTTGTTATTCAACCTGATGCTTATTTGGTGACAAAACGTGGAGAAGCTATCGAACTGACTCATCGTGAATTTGAGCTAATTTATTATTTAGCAAAACATATGGGACAAGTGATGACAAGAGAACACCTTCTACAAGCCGTTTGGGGTTATGACTATTTTGGGGATGTCCGAACGGTCGATGTTACTGTCCGCAGGCTAAGAGAAAAAGTTGAAGATAATCCTAGTCATCCAAATTGGATTATCACAAGAAGAGGAGTAGGCTATTATCTAAAGAATTATGAGGAGTAATTATTATGGATAAAGTCGGTTTTTTTAAATCAATACACGTGAAAATTGTCATTATTTATGTGTTATTGATTTTAATTGCAATGCAAGTAATTGGTGTTTATTTCACCAAGCAGCTTGAAGATCAACTCGTAGACAATTTTTTTGAAATGTTAGATGAAAGGGCCAACCTTTTAGCTTATAACGTTGAACAAGAAATGAAAAAAAACCGTGATGAAACGACGCCAACACTACGGTCCGATATTGATATTTTGCTTCGTGAATTCTTTTCAATTGATAATGCTGAAGTTCAGGTTGTTGATAAAAATAAGGTTGTTTTGAGTGTTTCAAATTTCCAAAAACGACATGTTATCGGACAAAGGACAACGGAGGTTCGTGTTAAACGTGCCTTACTTGGCACTGATGATGAAGATATCCTTCGTGATCAAGCGACAGGGCATCGGATGAGAGTTTTGGCTGTACCTGTAAAATCAAATAATGAAACAATCGGAGCCATTTATATTGAAGCTTCAATGGAAGAGATTTATGAGCAAATGAGACAGATAAATCAAATCTTAATGACAGGTACAATTATTGCCCTATTGATCACTGCTGCTTTGGGGATCCTTCTTGCACGAACGCTAACAAGACCAATTCTTGATATGCGTAGGCAAGCACAGGTTTTGGGAAAAGGTGATTTTACAAGAAAAGTACATGTTTATGGTAAAGACGAAATTGGCCAGTTAGCGATTACGTTTAATGAACTTACAAATAAATTAAAAGATGCCAATGCTACAACTGAGGCAGAAAAACGAAAGCTAACTTCAGTTCTGTCACATATGACTGACGGGGTAATTGCTACTGATAAAGAAGGAAATATTATTTTAATTAATAAGCAAGCGGAGCTACTTCTCGCTGTTTCTCAAGAACAAATTTTGGGAACAGCGATTGTTGAATTACTACGTTTATCGGAATCCTTTACATTAGCTGATTTAATAAGTCATGCAGAGCCGTTGCTTTTAGACTTTGGTAATATCGAAAAAGAATATTTATTAGAAGCAAGTTTTTCGGTGATCCAAAAGGAGGAAGGCGATTTTAACGGGCTAATCACTGTCCTCCATGATGTTACTGAGCAAGAAAAAATTGAAACAGAGCGACGTGAATTTGTTGCTAATGTATCGCATGAGCTCAGAACGCCTCTTACTTCAATGAAAAGCTATCTCGAAGCTTTAGAGGATGGTGCACTTCATGATCCAGCAATTGCACCGCGATTTTTGAATGTTGCTCAAACGGAAACAGAACGAATGATTCGGCTTGTGAACGATTTACTACAACTATCAAAAATGGATAGTAAAGATTATCGCTTAAATTTTGAAACTACTGATGTAACAAGGTTGTTAAATAGTATTATTGATCGCTATGAGCTTGTATCTGATCGAGAGAAAATTACGTTTCAAAGAAATAATTCTGATCAAACAATATTCGCAATGGTCGATCGGGACAAATTAACTCAAGTTATTGATAATATTTTATCGAATGCTGTGAAATATTCACCTGAGGGTGGGAAAATTTCTATTACACTTGAAGAAAGTGAAAGGTACTTTACGATTAGTGTTAGTGACGAAGGCGTTGGAATCCCGAAGGAAAGTTTACCACAAGTGTTTGACCGCTTTTACCGTGTTGATAAGGCACGTTCACGAAAACTAGGGGGCACAGGGCTAGGTTTAGCAATCGCTAAGCAAATTGTTCTAGCACATGAAGGATATATTTCGGTTGATAGTGAGTGGAATATTGGCACAACAATCTCTTTTACATTACCTTATTCTGTAGAGAAGGTGGTGGGTTAAAATGATTGAGCGCATTAAGACAGGTACGCTTTGGTTATTAATTTTACTAAGTATATTTTTAACAATACAAATTTGGACCTTTCAGCCTAACTATGCCATTTTGAAGAGCACAGAGTATATTGATAATACTCAAATTGGTGAAGAAAAGAAATTGCAGCAGGTTATTAGGCCGAAACAGGTGGTTGTGCATCATGAAGGTGGTCATTACTTTTCACCGTTAGATAGTTTTGACTTTATTGATCATTTCTTTGAAGAATACTCTGGTGCGGTTTTAGAGCAATTTATACTTTTACCAAACATTCAAACGTTTAGCCGCCATGAATCGGGTTCAAAAATAGAATTTATTTTTCCAACAAGTATTCCTGCTGAAGCGATAAAAGAGATTTTTCAAATTAGTGGTAACCAGGTTTTTATTGATAGTGTTGATCGGATTGTTTTGTTTTTAACAAGTGAGCAAGGGAAAGAGCAAATAGATGTGAAATTAATTTCTAATGATGCTCAAATGGTTGTTCAGGCTCAAACAAATATATCAGTTAGTAAGTTTAAAGAGGATATCCAGGTAGAGTCTAACGATGCTTATTATAAAGTATTTCCTTATGATGTTAAGCTCTTTGGTAATGGTTTCAAGAAGACGGTATATTTACCACTAGAGTCTCATTACGTGAATAGTGTAACTTATTTAGCAAAGCCAATTCCAACTGAGCACTTTAAACAAGTTCTTTTTAGTGATCCGAATTTCGTCAAACAGTACTTACAGTCAAATGGCGAAGAATCCTTCACTGATGGGAATCGGATGGTCAATATTTTACAAGGTGGAAATGTATTACGTTACATTAATCCTACTATTGGTGATTTAATTGAGCGCGGAAATAAGCATATCTTATATAGTGCTCTTGACTTTTTAAATGCTCATGGAGGCTTCACAAATTCATTTTATTATGATTCTACCAAGTCGTTCGGATCTACCGAGGAGGTTATTTTCGACTCTTAGTTGACGGTGTTCCCGTTTATCGTTCTAGTCTATTTGAGGTAACGAATCATCTATATGAAATTTCGTTACAACGTGGGAGTGGTAATCAAATTGAACAGTACATTCGGCCGTTATTTTTCTTGGAGAATGAACCAATCAATATTACAAAATCTACAAAGTTACCATCAGGTAGTGAATTGATTGAAGCACTTCAGAATATTGAGGGTTTTCAGTCACATTTCCTAACAGACATTAACTATGGATTTATGATGATTAAACGCCAGTCATTTGTGATTTTTGAACCAAGGTGGTTTATCAATATAATGGTGAGTGGGAAGCAGTTCAGATTGTTGATGATAGTGAGGGGATAACAAATGGATTGGAGTAGAGCAAAAACAATTTTTATCATTACTTTTTTGCTTCTTAATATTTTCCTTGGCTATCAACTAAATGAAAAAAAAACTGCTAGTAATCTTAATTTTGTAGCAGAAGCTACGTTACAGGAACGACTATCGGAAATGAATATTACCATTGCTGCTGAGTTGCATGAGGAGCAACTAACTGGCACCTATATTAGTGGTTCAAGTGAACTGCCACTAGATACTCTGATTACTAGTAAACTAGCCAATCAGGAAGTCATAAAAGTGACGGACGAAGTAGTTACAGTTAGCTTAGAGAAACCATTTCAATTATTTCAAGGTGATATAAGTGTTCAAGTTCAAGTGAAGGAATTTGTCAGTGAACATATTATCAATGGACAAGAATATCGCTATAGTCATTACAATGAAGAAATGAAGCAAGTTTATTTTTTCCAGACGTATGAAGGCAAAAAGGTCGATAATTATGAAAGCGGACGATTTCCTTTAATGTTACAGCTAAATGAAGACTTGCAAATCACAACTTATGAGCAAAACTATTTAACCATCCAGCCTATTCATCCACAGGGAAAAGAACAAGAAGTGATTTCAAGTATTAAAGCGATTGAGAAGCTTTTTAATGAGCAGCTAGTTCCACCAGATAGTAATATAACAAAGGTTGAGCTAAGTTATTTTAGTTTTTTCAAGCCACATGGTGAAGTCCAAGTGTTTGCACCAATGTGGAATATTGGTGTCAATGAACAAATTTATTATGTTAACGCCATCGACGGCGCAATTCAAAATATACAATAATGGAGAGAATAACCTATGAGCTTAAAATTCAGTGTTTTAGCAAGTGGTAGCTCTGGAAATGCCATTTATGTAGCTACGGAAAAACAGCGAATTTTAGTAGATGCAGGTCTAAGTGGTAAAGCAATGGATGATCTTTTTAAAAGATCGACTGTTGCCCGAGTGATTTAGATGCAATTCTAGTTAGTCATGAGCATAGTGACCATATCAAAGGGGTTGGGATATTAGCACGAAAGTATCATATTCCTATTTATGCAAATGAAAAAACGTGGCAAGCGATGGACGGCTTGTTAGGAAAAATTCCTTTAGAGCAAAAATTTATTTTCGGGATGGAAGAAACAAAGGTTTTTGGAGATATTGATATTGAATCATTTGGTGTTTCTCATGATGCTGCAGAACCTATGTTTTATGTCTTTCATCATGAAGGCAGAAAGCTATCCCTTATTACTGATACAGGCTACGTAAGTGATCGCATGAAAGGGACGATCAAAGAATCCGACGTGTATATCTTTGAATCGAATCATGATACAAATATGTTAAGAATGGGAAAATACCCATGGAGCGTTAAGAGGCGAATTTTAAGCGATGTTGGCCACGTTTCAAATGAAGATGCAGCACTTGCCTTAGCAGACGTAATTGGAACGAAAGAAACACGCATTTACCTAGCGCATTTAAGTAAAGATAATAATATGAAGGACTTGGCTCATTTGACGGTGAAACAAACTCTAGCAGAACAAGGCTTTGAAGTTGGTGAGGAGTTAAAGTTATTTGATACAGATCCGGCAAAACCTACTGAACTTTTAGCAGTTTAAAAGATTCATATATTGGAAATAACTGTTGAAAAAATAAATTAAAATACTGGATTCCCTAATAGTAAATTTGATAAATTATAGTTGAATTAATCTAAGGAGGGGTATTTATGGGATACTACGATGAGCATTATCAAACAGAACCCAAAAGGGAACAAAACACTGTTAGAAATATCGGAGTAGCATTTTTAAGTTCAGTAGTAGGAGCTTTGCTTATCATCTTTTCTGTTCCATTTCTCTCAAATGCGGGGTTACTTCCATATGAAGTAGTTCCAAAAGGTCAAAGTGAAAATAGTGCACAGCCTGAAAGTGAGCCAGTTTCATCACCGCTTGGCAATACTTTAAATGTGACAGTTCAATCTAATATTATCGACGCTGTTGAACTGGTATCAGATGCTGTCGTTGGTGTAATTAATATTCAACAATCTAACTTTTGGAATTCTACACAAGGAGAGGGAACAGGCTCCGGTGTCATTTATAAAAAACGAACGACCACGCCTTCATTGTTACAAATCATCACGTAATTGAAGGAGCTGGACAAATTGAGGTTTCGTTAAGTGATGGCTCAAGAGTTCCTGCAGAATTACTAGGAACAGATATTATTACAGATCTAGCCGTGTTAAAAATTTCAGCAGAAGGTGTTGAGACAGTAGCTGAGTTCGGAAATTCAGAACTACTACGTGTAGGCGAACCAGCAATTGCAATTGGTAATCCGCTCGGGTTACAATTCTCGCGAACAGTTACCCAAGGAATTATTAGTGCAACCGAAAGAAGTGTACCGGTTGATTTAAATAAGGACGGTCGTGTTGACTGGGAAGCAGAAGTTTTACAAACGGATGCAGCCATCAATCCCGGAAATAGTGGTGGTGCTCTTATTAATATTCAAGGGCAAGTCATTGGTATTAACTCAATGAAAATCGCCGGCTCAGTTGAAGGCATTGGCTTCTCCATTCCTAGTGCGATTGCCATTCCAGTCATTAATGACTTAGAAACATTCGGTGATGTACAGCGCCCACAGATGGGAGTAGTCATCCGCTCACTATCCGAAATACCGAGCTTCCATTGGAAAGATACGTTTAATCTTCCTGATGAAGTAAAAACAGGAGTCGTGATCGAGAGAGTGGAACCAATGTCGCCAGCAGCTAAGTCTGGGTTAGGTGAATATGATGTTATTGTTTCTTTAGACGGAGTAGATATCCAAGATACTCATGACTTGCGTAAACATCTTTATACGAAGAAAAAAATTGGTGATGAGCTAGAAGTAACCTACTACCGTGATGGTCATAGGCAAACGACAACGATCATATTAGCAAAACAAACATTATAGTATATATGCCTATCACCTAGTGATAGGCATTTTTGCATTACTTTATGTTTAGTCTCATAATTATAGGGGAAACCAATAAAAGACTTTTACATAGGAGGATGATGTTGTCTTGTCACCAAACATGGTTGGCTTTAGTTTTATTCTGTTAGGGATTTTTTGATTATTGGGAAGATCCTGAGAAGTAAAATTGAAGTGTTAAGAAAACTATTCTTACCGAGCTCAATTATTGCTGGGTTTGTCGCCTTATTTGTTGGACCAGAGGTTTTGGGGAGAATGATTAGTTCATTTGTGACTACAGACTCCATTTTTTATCAAGGATTAATCCCAGAATTTATCTTAGAGGTTTGGAGAACGTTACCTGGCCTTTTCATTAATGTTGTTTTTGCAGCGCTATTTTTAGGAAAAGTTGTCCCGAGTTTAAAGAAAATCTGGTTGATTGCAGGTCCGCAAGTTGTGATGGGACAAACTGTTTCTTGGGGCCAGTATGTTGTCGGTTTACTGCTTGCCATTACAGTATTAACTCCGTTTTTCGGAATGAATCCATTAACAGGTGCATTAATTGAAATTAGTTTTGTTGGTGGCCACGGCACGGCTGCAGGGCTAGCGGGTACGTTTGAAGAATTAAATTTTGCCGAAGGGGCAGATTTGGCAGTTGGACTTGCAACTATCGGGATCGTCTCCGGTGTAATTATTGGGATCATCTTAATAAACTGGGGAGCGAGAACAAACAGAGCTAAGTTTGTTGGAGGCAAACATCGTTTATCAGAGGAAGAAAAAAATAAGCTAGCTGAATTAGAAGACCGAGAGCAAGAAATTAAACCAACCCATACAACTTCGATGGAACCTTTAGCTTTTCATTTAGCGCTTGTCGGGGCTGCTATTGCCGTTGGCTATGTCTTATTAGAATTAATTGTCCTGCTAGAGCAGTACACGTGGGGAGCATGGACTGGAACAGTACTATTCCCTTATGTACCATTGTTTCCACTAGCAATGATCGGCGGCATGTTAATCCAAATTGGACTTGACCGTTATGGGAAAAGTCACTTCATTGATCGTGAAATGGTGAACCGAATTTCCGGTTTTTCGCTAGATATCTTAATTGTCAGTGCCTTAGGAACATTGTCATTAGCAGTTATTGGTGACAACCTTATTCCATTTTTACTACTAGCGGTTGTCGCAATTAGCTGGAATGTCTTCGCCTTCTTAGTATTAGCACCAAGAATGATTCCAGAGTATTGGTTCGAACGGGGAATAGGTGACTTAGGCCAAGCAATGGGGATGACAGCAACAGGTTTATTACTCATGAAGATTGCGGACCCGGATATAGAGACTCCAGCTCTCGAAGGCTTCGGTTATAAACAACTTCTATTTGAGCCATTAGTAGGTGGTGGTTTATTTACAGCAGCGTCACTGCCACTAATTTATCAATTTGGCCCAGTTGCCATTTTAATTGTTTCGGTGATTGTGACGACCTTCTTCTTGTTATTTGGACTCTTTTACTTTGGTGGGAAAAAAGCGAAGGCAACTTCTTGAATGTAGAATTGTAAGAAGTATTTTCAGAGAAGTTTAGATGCAAAAGGCCTGTGCATAAAAAAATGTTGCAGGTCTTTTTTGCTTTGTTGTGGATAAAAAAGGACAAAGTAGTTAAAATGGGTTAATGTAGAAGTTTAACTAATGAAAGAAGTGATTGAGGTAATGTATTATTGCTGTGAAGAACATGTTGATTTAGCGATCGATATCGTTGTTGATGAAAGAGAACTTGCTCCTATTATGGAGAAAATAGATCCGGAAAAAAAGTTGTCCACAACCTGTAACTTCTGTACTGAAAAGGCAATTTATCAAATAAGTGGATAAATTGCCTTTAACCTGTTGATATGTGGATAACTTTTGTGGATAACATTGAAAAAGTGGTGAATTAAGCTGTGAATATCTCTATTGTGACAGTTGGCAAGCTAAAAGAGAAATATTTAATTAATGGGATTAATGAATACATAAAAAGAATGGGCCCCTATGCAAAGATCGAAGTTATTGAAGTGCCAGATGAAAAAGCGCCAGAACAATTAAGTGACGCCGAAATGCAGCAAGTTAAAGATAAAGAAGGTGAGCGAATTTTGGCAAAGGTACCTGCTGACGCCTATGCCATTGCGTTAGCCATTGAAGGAGAAATGTGGAGCTCAGAAAAGTTAGCCAAAGAGCTAGATAAGCTTGCTACTTACGGCCGTAGTAAGGTCACATTTATTATTGGTGGCTCGCTCGGCTTAAGTGCCGCCGTCATGCAGCGTGCCGATGCAGCCCTATCATTTTCAAAAATGACTTTTCCACATCAACTGATGAGGTTGATTTTGGTTGAGCAGGTGTACCGCGCTTTTAGAATTAATAGGAATGAACCGTACCATAAATAGAGGGATTTTTTTGATTTCAAAAAAGATGTTTATAATGATTATTTATAAAAATTGACTGAAGACGCCAAACTAATATACTAGTTTGGCGTTTGTTATTTAAAGATAAGTATATGTGTGTTTTTTTAGTATTTGATGTCTAGCTCCAGCGCCCAGCCTCTCGAGGTCAAATAACCTGCCTAGGAAAAAGGACTTCACTTTTTCTTAGTTAAAAAGTGAAAAGGCACCCTACTTGTTCCTGCGGTTACTCGTCGCAAAGCTTGCAAAGAAGAATACTCAGGGTGTTGCTTGTCAGAACATTTGCTAGTTGGGGCTAAGCAGGGAAAAAGCACTACACTTTTTCCTAGGGCGCTTGCGCTTTTCTTATGATCTTACCACCTTTTGAAAACACTAAGAATATCTTAAGAACTGTATAAAGTGTTTATTAAGATTTTATTGATATTATTTTCTTATAACGAGCGATAAAGAGGTGATAAATGTTGAAAATTACATTTAGGAGTGAATTTCCATGAACATACTAGTTTGTGATGATGACAAAGCAATTGTCGAAGCGATAGAGATCTATTTAGAAAATGAAGGCTATAAAATATTTAAAGCTTTTAATGGAATAGAAGCAATAGAAGTAATCAGAGATCAAGAGATCCATCTTATTATTATGGATATTATGATGCCTAAGATGGATGGGATTAGAGCTACCATGAAGATTAGAGCAGAAAATAATATCCCATTGATCATGCTTTCGGCTAAATCTGAGGATTCAGACAAAATAATCGGACTAAATATAGGGGCTGATGACTATATCACCAAGCCATTTAATCCCTTGGAGCTGATAGCGAGGGTTAAATCTCAACTGAGAAGATATACAACCCTGGGAGGTCTTGAAACGAGGAGCAATGTATATCAGACTGGGGGACTTGTGATCGACGATGAAAGTAAAACAATCACCGTCGATGGGGAGGACGTCCATCTTACACCGGTACAATATAAGATGTTAAAGTTTCTGATTGAAAACGCTGGAAAAGTATTCTCAATCGAGGAGATCTATGAGAAGGTATGGAATGAAACGGCGCATAGTCCGGAAAATACGGTGTCCGTTCATATAAGAAAAATCCGAGAGAAAATAGAAATAAATCCGAAAGAGCCAAAATATTTGAAGGTGGTGTGGGGAGTTGGATATAAAGTTGAAAAAATATAGTCACTCAATCATAACAAAAATCGTTATTTTTATTATTGCGATCATCTGTTTAACTGGGGTCATGAAAGTGGTCGTAGAAGTAGAGATTGAAAATGATGCGCAACTTAGTAACGCTTTGGAAGATCATTATTTTCAAAGCTTTACATATGTACAAGAAAGTGCAAAACTCATCCGTAACCTCACTTCCCTAATAGAAGAATATAAGAATGAGGAACATATTTTAAGTGGTGGAACAATTGGTGAGGATGAATGGAGACGAGTTGAAGAAAACTTATTTTCAGATTATCAATTCCGTTCTAGAAATTATAACCATGAGTTAAGTGAAGAGGAAATTTATGAAACGTTTAAACAAGAATATGCAGACGAAATCACCCAGGCAAAGGATAAGTTGATTAAGGATGATTTAAAAGAGTATCATTTGCTCCTGCAAAATCTAGAAGAGTATGAGGTACCATTGTTTTATGCCAGTGATGGCAAAAATGTGTTTACAAACACTACTTTGATAGAAAAAATGCAGTTTGAAACCTACCCTGCTTATATGATATTTGAGGATTATAAACAAGAGATTTACCCAAAGGAAACGAAAGAAAATGAGTATTTATCTCGGTTAACACATCACCTAGATCGGTTGGATCCAGAAAACACGGTTGTTTATGTTGCCTTCACGGAGGAATTTTTAGATTCTAAAATAAAAGTATGGCAAGAAAACAAAGCAATTGGTACAAAAAAGTTATATAAACTAGTAGGATTTTTAATAGGATTTATTTTTTCATTTTCCTATCTCGTACTCGTAATAGGGCGAAAGTCGTTTAACGATCAAGAGTTACACTTGAACGCAATAGACAAGCTATACAATGAGATTAAAATAGTAATATGTATATTTCTTATACCAATTTGGTTGGAATTGGTAAAGGAAATCTATAGAAATATTGATATATTCCTCTTACCAATAACGGTTCCTTTTGCCATTCTTGGACTTGTACTGGTACTGTCACTCGTAAAACATTTAAAAAATAAAACACTTATCAAGCATACATTGATCTATAGTATTATTTATAAGTTAACTAAATTTGTAGGGGATGTATATAGTAGCGGTAATGTTGGCGTGAAGACGGTCTTAGTCGTAATAGGTTATCCTATACTAGTAGCGTTAACGTTTTTCATGTTCCCGGTAACGATTGGTTTAGCAGCCTGGTTTGCCTATAAAAGATTAAGTCCTTCAATGCAATTCAGGAAGGGGTAGAGACAATAAAGGATGGAAATCTTCATTATCGGATTGAAGTGGGTGGAAAAGGAGAGTTAGGAAGACTAACTTCGAATATTAATAGCATCACTGATGGATTGAAAAAGGCAGTTGATAGCGAACTTAAAAGTGAGCGGTTAAAGACTGAGCTTATCACCAATGTATCACATGATATAAGAACACCACTAACTTCCATTATTACCTATGTGGATCTACTGAAAAATGAGAAGGACCCATTAAAGGTAGAAAAATATATTGAAGTACTGGATCAAAAATCAAAAAGGTTAAAAATTTTAACAGATGATTTATTTGAAGCAGCAAAGGCTTCTAGCGGAAGTATTCCAGTTGATTTTGAGAAAATTGATATCGTCTCCTTGATAACTCAGGGGCTAGGGGAAGTAAATGACAAAATTGAGGCCATGGCATTAGATTTTAGGTTGAATCATCCTAAGGACAAGGTTTATGTTATAGCGGATGGAAAATTATTGTGGAGGTCCATAGAGAACTTATTATCTAATATATTTAATTATGCTCTCGAAGGATCAAGAGTATATATAGATATTGAGGATTTAGGAAGCGAAATACTTCTTACCTTCAAAAACATGTCAGCTGCTGAGTTGAATATCTCTTCAGACGAATTAATGGAGCGTTTTAAAAGAGGCGATGAATCCAGAACGAGCCAGGGCAGTGGGTTAGGATTATCGATTGCAAAAAATCTGGTTGAAATACAAAAAGGTAAATTTGATATTCAAATTGACGGAGATTTATTTAAGGCAATCATCTTTCTGCCAAAACATACATTTATTTGATTGATTGATAATATATGAAGGTTTGGAAGGAATAGGACATCTAGGGGATGTCCTATTTATCTTTATTGCTGAAAAAATAAATCAAAGAGTAAAAGGAGTGGCCAGAGTTGGCACCTCTTATATAGAAATAGCAGGTTAAATAGATATCGTGAACCGTACCATAAGTAAGTAAGCTTTTTTTGAACATGTTCGAGGATTTAGGTGTAGAGGGTCATACAAAAAAAGTCGCTATCGCTTTTAAAAGAAACTTTTTTTATTTATGGCTTATTTGGTTACTGCTGCTTCTTCATAGGGTGTATTCCTGATTAGGTAATCGGATGAACCTAAGGCAGCCGTAGCACCAGACCGATAAAATAATGATTTGTTTGTATACACGGTTTGTGCAATCTCCTGCAGCAAATACGCCTGGTACATTTGTAGCACCATGTCTATCTACTACAATTTCACCAAAGCCGTTTCGCTCAATAAATATTGTTTAACCAATCCGTATTTGGTACAAGTCCGATTTGACCGAATACACCGGTGTATTTTTTCTGTTTCCCGGTCCATGTAAGAAATATAGTTTACTTTTTCTTCTTCAGTAATTTCTATTGTCTGTGCATTTTTAATGACAGTTACGTTAGGTAGACTATAGAGAAGTTTTGTAGTACTTCATCTGCTTTGAGCTCTGGCATAAATTAAAGGACAGTTACATGTTTGCCTATTCCAGCCAGAGCAATGGCAGCTTCAATACGAGAGTTACCGCCACCAATAACAGCTACGTCTTTTCCTTCGAACAGTGGATCATCTCTATGAGGGCAGTAAGCTACACCTTTATTTTTAAACTTTTGTCTACCTGGTACACCAACATTACGCCAGCGGGCACCTGTAGAAATATTGACACTCTTACTTTTTAGGACTGCACCGTTCTCTAATTCAATTTCAATTAGTTCCTTTTTCTCGAGACGTTTCGCCCGTTGTCAGTTCATTAAATCTATGTTGTATTCCTTCACATGCTCTTCAAGGCTAGCTGCAAGTTTAGGTCCTTCTTAAATTTTTTAACGTAGCCTTACAAAAAATGAAATTCTTTGTTAAATAAAGCTCCTCTCGTAGACTGTGTTGTTTTATATCATCTATATTGGAAACGGCTGTTTTCATAAGTTTTATAAAAATTGAGTAGGAGGGGGTTAGTCGTCCCCTCCTACTCGATTCAGTATACCTCTTCAGTTTTAAATAACTATTTTACAAATTTGCCCTTGTATTGACAGATTAAATGATGACTGTTTAATTGTCCAAGTGCTTTTAAGTTTTTTATGGGGGTTCTATAATCAGGATTTTTCTTAAGTGCCTTCATAAAATGTTCATATGCTTTAGTATAATTTTGAAGGGATAAGTATGCTTCCCCAAGGTAATTTTCAATAGTATGATCTTTGTTAGTGAAGGATAAAAAGATTTGTTTAGCATCCTCAAATCTATTTTCAAATAGACCCTTCATTCCTTCAAAGAAGGCTCGATCCCATTCGTCTTTTATGAAAGGAATAGCGGCTTCGAAAAGGTTAATCCCTTCGAGGATCATTCCTCTTTTTGATAATGCTTCGCCAATTATCAATTGTGCCTTCAGCTGACTTTTTTCTTTGCTATCGTTTTCCCAATTGATTTCATTCAATACTTCCTGAAAAGTAACATTTCCTAAAATTTCTTGAATATGCTCTGCCAACTGGTCGTAGCTTATCTCTTTTGTCAAATTACTAGTGTGGCGTCTATAAAGATAAAGCGGTTCTTGAATGTGGTAAGATGCATACTTCGTAGCTATTTGCATAATAAATTCTGTATCTTCACCTATTTTATAGGGCTTAAATTGAAGTCCAGTAAGAACTTCACTTCGAAAAATAATTGTTCCATTGTTAAAGGGGGTTCCAACATTGATTAAAAAGGAAAAAACATCGTCTTGGTGAATATTACTTGATTGCCAGTACCCGATAGGTTGATTGAGTTCATTGATTAATAACATATCCGAATGAACAAATCCAATATCTCCGTGAAAGCACTCTAGTAACCTTTCAAATCGATTAGGTAATGAAAGGTCATCCGCGTCATGAAATGTAATAAAGTCTCCATTGCAATGTCTCAGACCTTCATTTTTTGCTGCTGCTACTCCTTTGTTTTCTTGCTTATAATATTGAATTCGATGGTCATGAAAAGATTTGATAATCTTTTCCGTATCATCGGTAGATCCATCATTAACAATAATAAGCTCAAAGGATCCTATCGTTTGAATTAGAATGCTTTCAATCGTCTCTTTAAGAAATGCCTCGCCATTATAAACGGGTAAGATGATGCTAACCATTTTTTAATACCCCTTCGTAAAAGGCTTTATTTTGCAGTACGCTAGGATTGGTAGGTTCAAAACCTCTTGCTAACTCATTATGTTCATAAGCTCTTTGGACATCTCCTAATTGCCAATAACATAAGGATAATTGAATGTGAGGAGTAGTTGTAGACAAAGATGAAAAATGGCCTGTTGTTTCGCCAATTTTCACAGCTTGTTTATACCAATAAGCAGCTGTTTTAAAGTCGTCTCGTATAAAATAGTAATAAGCCATTTCACAGCAATATTCTGAATTTATTGTTTCATTATCTAAAGATCTAATTTTCGCATACCCACTTAATAACCAGTCAATGGCATGCCCAAAATCAATCGCTACTTTATTTTCCTTAGCAAGCATGCCACATATTAAATTAGCTGGAATTCCCGCTGAAACTAAAGCAACATCGTAATCATATTCTTTTGTTCTTTTTACAACATCAGGGACTGCTTTCATTCCATTAACTGGGATCGTACCTACAATACTTTCATAGCCAAGTTTTTCAAAAAACGTTTTTCCTTGCTCCATTTTATTTCCTATTAATAATACTTTATAGTTGCTAAATATTTCATGAAGTAGTGTGGTGTAATGACATAACTCAAAATGAATATTTGAACTTGCTAAGTTCATTTTACTAAAATTCCACTTATGATATTTTGCTAGTTTGGTAAATAGGTTTTGAAACGTGGGAAATCTAGCTATTGGCATTCCTATTGCATCAGTACGTAATAACACTTCAGACAATTTATCACGTGTTTCATGATCAGGTAAGTTAACTCCTGCATACGCCAAAAACTTTAGCCTCGGCTCCTTTTCAATTTCTTCAGTAGAATACAATATATCATGTGCTAAAAAGAGTAACTCTCCATCTCCTAAGCGAACAAGTGAATAGCCACGACTCATGTTTAGAGCTTCTCTTATTTCATTGGCAATTTCTTCTGCATTTTTTAATTTAATTGTCTTATCTTTCAAAACTTCTAACCCTGCACTAATTATTTCCTCAATATTGTAAGGGAGATAGTGATACTTCTTTAGGTTATTTTCAACAAATCTATCTCCACCATGATAAAGCCCTTCAACAGCAAAGTTCTTTACATCTCCTTTTTCTACATGACCAAACTTTATAAGCCTTTCCCACTCCTCTTTCGAAAGATTATACATCTTCATCACCCCTTTTTTTATCGTTTCATGTAAAACAGGAATGTTGTTTTTGCCTATGATGGATCCTCCGCCTAGTACGATCAAATCATAATTATCTAAATCAAATTCTCTTGCAGGGTTTCGTATGGTACGATCCAACTCCAAATTTACATTTCCAGTCTTTTGATCAAGCTTTTCTTTGAAAAGAAGTCATCGCCAAGGTTTTTATGACCAATCCAACCTACATACAAAATTTTCTATTTTCCCAAAAGTGTTGGATTCTCTTTAAAGTAGTCTTTAAAAAAGTTTTTATTAAACACAACACTTGGATCATTCGGTATAAACTTCTCAGCCATTGTATTATGTTCAAATGATTTTTTCATATTTCCTGTTTCCCAGTAACATAACACTAACTGTAAATGTGGGAACCATGTGGAATATGCCGGTTTCTGAAATCCCCCATAATCTCTATGGTTTTTATTGACGGCAGTAGTAAACCAAAAAATAGCACTCTCATAATCCTTTTTCCCCATAAAATAACTACCTAGACGGCAGCAAACTTCAGGTCGAGGTTGATCATATTTGAAAGAACTACATAAGGCATTTATTTCTTCCTCCTTCTGACGCAGTTGACCATAACAGTCCGCCATATTGATACAAGCCATTATATCATCTTCAATCCAGCCCTTTTTAGTTGCTAAAAATTCTTCGTAATAAAGGGTGGCTTTTTTGTAATGTTGATTGTCTTTTAATTCATTAGCATAGTAGTATAAATCTCGAGGAGAGAATGGTTTACCTTCCTTTAGCTTGTTTTCATAAATTCTCAAGTTTCTTGCCTTATCTGTAGGGGTCTTTTTCTTTTCCCCCTTATTATGGGTGACTGCAATATCCGAATTTAAAACATTGCCAGCTATTTCTAAATATTCATGTACTATTCCATGCCATTTAAAGTTTTTTTCCCGCTTAACAAGACGATTACGACGGTAGCTGAATGTGGGATTCTCGTGCTCGTCAAAAGCTATGTGATAAAGCATAGATACAACATCAATAGAATGATCGAGATTTTTCTTTAGTGCTAATAGTTTATTAAGGTCCTCTTTTTAAGAATGTCATCGGCATCTAACCAAAGGATGTATTCCATCGTTGCGTGACTAAAGGCAAAGTTTCTAGCAGCTGAGAAATCATCAATCCATTCAAAATCTATAACCTTATTTGTATAGTTAGCTGCAACTTCTTTTGTCTGATCTGTTGAACCTGTATCAACAATAATGATTTCATCACAGGCTTCTCTAATACTCTTTAAACAGTTTTCTAAAACTTCTTCTTCATTTTTAACTATCATACATAGACTGATCGTTGACACAGTATCCCCCCAATTAAGGTATTAATTCGCATTCTAATGCACTATATTCTTGTAAGAATCTAACGTGAGGGTGTTTATAAGAAGTTTACTCAAAACAATATATTTCATCTTCATTTCAGTCACTCTATAACCTCCTAATAATAAAATGTAGAAGGTTACATTAAAGAAAATGGAGGGCAAAAGGTGATACAAGAATTAAAACTTAAAGAATTTAACAAAAGGTTAAAACGCTTGCCGCTAGCTAAGAAACAAAAGTTAATTACTAAAGAGTCATTTGAAGAACTAGATGACCTTCATGTTGTATATGTGATGAGTCACGTTGGAGTAAGTGGAGGCGTAAAAATTATTTTCGAACATGTAAATCGTTTAAAGAAGTTAGGAGTTCAAGTGTCAATCGTTTCCCATTTTGAAAATCCTGCTTGGTATCCGATTGAGGCAAACTATATCCAGGTCCCATTTGATATGGAACTTGCAAAAGGGATACCAGATTGCCAGGTAATTGTAGCTACGTACTGGGATCATATTCAATCATGTATTGATACGGGTATAGCTCCAGTTGTTTATTTTGAACAAGGGGATTTTCATATTTTTGAATATGAAATGATGAATGAAGTGTTAAAGAAATTTATTGATAAGCAGTTTCAATTACCTGAATTTATCTATACGGTTTCACATAGTACAGCAAAATATATTGAGGGCCATTATCACCGAAAAGCAAAGGTTATTAATAATGCTATTGATGAAACCATTTTTTCTGAACATATAGAAGCTTATCAGCATTCTAACCCTTATTTGTTAATGGTTGGAGCAGAATCAGCAAAATTTAAAGGGATTTCTGACATTATTCAAGCTTATGAACTCTTAAAAGAAAAAGGAATAGATATTGATTTAATTTGGATTACACCAGAAGATCCATCTGTTCAAATGAAGGATAGAGTAACAAAATATTTTATTCAGCCAAACCAGCAAACCATTGCAAACCTATATAAAGGAGCTACTGTATATATATCTGCCTCGCATTATGAAAGCTTTTCCCTGCCACCATTAGAAGCAATGGCTTGTGGGTGTCCAGTTGTAACCACAAATAATAAGGGTGTACTCGAATATGCACTGCATGAAGAAAATGCTCTACTATGTGAGAAGAAAAACGTAAAGGATATGGCTGCGAAAGTAGAACAACTGTTACAAGATAAACTATTAAAAGAAAAGCTTGTTCAAAATGGTCTTTTGACAGTAAGGAAATTTAACTGGAGCCAAATAACAGGGGAATTACTTGAGTATTATCGAGAAGTTTCAGGATTAGAAGTATGTCCAACATTTCAACTAGATGAATGGGAAATAACCTTAACAGAGGATATGTGTTTACAAAAAGGAGATTATGCTAAGTTATTAAAGTTCTTGCAGTGTTCTAAAGCAAATTTTATTCAGGTACCAGTTGTCTATAGTATAGATGGTTTTATCCAATTTGCCAGGTGGGAAGTCGTTGCTAGACGAAAAAAACTATCTATGAGTATTGACCTAGACCAATGCTATTGTCCTATTTTACCTTTCAACCACCTTTCGATCTTAAACGAAAAAGCCTATCGTTCATTTTATAAAAGGGAGTTTGAAGAGTCATACGCTGAATTCACAGACCTATATAATAAACAACAAGAACCAAAGCTTCAGGCAGTCTATTTTCGGTGGATGATTTTATGTTTATACCGTCTCCAACGAAAGTATGAGGCTAGGTCCAAAATAAGTAAATGGATTGAACACTATAAACACCCTTATTTTTCAGATTTTGATTTCCTCGAGATTCTTCTCGGTGGAAAAGAGAACTCAACTTTCTTTCGTAAAATATGCCTACTAGGAGATGCTACTTCATATCCTGAATTTATTTTTAATATCAAAGATCATGTAATAAATAATAGAATAACAAAAGAATAAAATTCATAGTACCCATTAAATCGCCATAAAGATGTAGTATCCTAAGGGCAATAACAGCAAGTTTGGCGGGCATCTTTTCTAACTTGTTTTTTGCCTAAGTAAGGTATGTTTTCTGAGACAACAAAAAAAGGCTAGTGAAGAGCAACAAAGTTTACGAAAATTGCCTTGAATAAAGAAAAAAGAGACAGTTTTTTAATAACGGGTTCGTTTTGAGGTAGAAAAACATATTTAGCAGTTAAATTTACAGTAGTTTTAACATCACTATTAACAGTAAATTAGCATTATAAAAAGCAAGGGAATTGGTAATTCCTTTGCTTTTTTTGTTCTCTATGCAATTTGGTGATTATTTCGATAGTTATTAAGGTTTATTGGATATTTATGTGAATAATGGATAGGTTTTTGAGAGTAAGAGCTACATGAAGGCGTGCAGGAATAGAGGAGGTAGTGTCTAACTCCATTTATTACCATATATTGCACGTGTTCTCCACGCCGCCCCTGGAGGCTTTCCCTCCCATGTCTCAACGGGTCTATGTCCTTTCATTCCTTCGTCATGCCTATCCAAGGGGTGGAGGCTGTTTTGCTAACGAAACGGGTCGGTGCCCTTTTGTGTAAGTGATCCAGTACTCCGTGCTTTTTTGAGATCCTATGAATAAGACAACACTCGAAAAAGTATAATCTAGTTTTTAACCACCTAGGCTGCAATTGGTGAAAAAGTTTGTATTTTTTTAGGATAATAAGATTCATTTCTTCTAGCCATTCCTACTAAAAGTCTTGCGAGTTTGCCAATCAATTTCATAATGGAGTTCATTTTTTTGATTTTTTTAACATGTACATTGTGGGCGTGATAAGCTTTGAATTCAGGATTATTTACAATAAGTGATATAGTCGCTAAGTAAAGGAATCGGCGTAACCTAGACCTTCCACGCTTGGACAGCACAATTTGACCCTTCCATTTGCCTGAACTCGCCCCTGCAAGATGTAAACCAGCATGTCGTAGGAGAGAATTACCGTGTGCGAAACCACTTAAATCTCCCGCTTCTCCAAGGATTCCAGCCAGAGAAATTTCACTAATACCTTTTATGGCAAGTAGTTTGTCTGTAAAAGTAATCTGTTTGAGTACGTTGTGACTTCTTTTTCTACCCTTGAAAGTTGAGCTGTAGCTAAATCAAATTCTTCAAGTAATTGTTCTAGATGAAGTTTATAAGCAGCGGTAGCTTGTGTACTTCCAACAGAGTGTTTAGCTAAGTCAATCAGTAAGCGTGCTTTATGTAAACCTGCGTATCGTTGCATCACAGTTCTCCATCCATCAATAATTTCTTGAGGTTCTAAAGATTGAAGATCGCTTGGTGTAGGAAATAAACGTAGAGTCGCGATAGCTCCTTTGCCTTTGACATCTTTAAATACTTGTCGAAGTTCTGGAAATATAACATCGACCCAACGGTTAATCTGATTGATTGAACTGACTAAGCTTTTAACGATCACGTCACGGTTTGACATAAGTACTCGTAACTGTTCAAAGGCTTCTGAAGTCGGGCGAATAAACGCATAGTACCCATTCATGACCATATCAGCAATACCTAGAGTGTCTTTAATATCACTCTTAGATTGTGTATTATCTCGGTTTTCTTTATTCTTTTTTACAAGGCGAGGATTGACAGTTACAACATCATCGTTATGATTGTAGAGCCATTTGGAGAGATTTAGCCAGTAATGTCCCGTAGGTTCCATTCCAACGATAGCTGTATTAAAGTTAGCCTTAGAGATTAAATGATTTATCCATTCTAATAATCTAGCAAAGCCATCTTTATTATTTTCAAATGTAAGAGGCTCACAAACGATAATCCCACGAAAATTAACAGCACGAGCTACATGAAATTGTTGGGCTATATCTATTCCTACGACAAGGTGTTCATGTGTAATTCTTTCAATCAATTGATTTTGTTTGTCTTGCATTTTATACTTCATAGTAGAGCTTCCTCCTTAGATTTTTGAGTTTTAGAGTGATGTCTATTCTCATATCTTACTGAGGGGCTCTATTTTTTCAAACCTGATAATTAACGCTCTACAGGATTGCTAAGGAGAGTTGATTATTATGAATCTAGGTGAGCAAATATTATCAGATTTAGTTTCTGCTTTAAAAGATTTGTATCCTAATATTGAAGTGGAAAGTACAAAGAATAAATTATCTACTGTTCTATCAGAGTATTATTTTCAAAGAGTTGAGTTAGGTGAGGTACATCCAGACCTTGAGGATAAAATACAATGTTTCATCTCGGCAAAAAAGCTAGAAGGTTTAAGTTCTATTACTCTAGACAACTACCTCATGGAATTAAGTATGTTTGCTGATATCGTAAAAAAAAAGGCTGAGGACATAGCTACAGCAGATGTTAGAATGTATTTAAGTCAAGATGGTACCCTAAAAATGAGCACAATTAGAAAGAAATTATCTGTTTTAAAGAGTTTTTTTTAGTTGGTTAGCTTCAGAAGAATATATTAAGTGTGATCCAACTACCAAGTTAAAAGCGCCAAAAGATGAATACCGACTCCCGAAATCATTATCAATCGAAGAACTAGAATTGTTTAAGAGAATCCTGCGATACAGTCCGGTAGCATGCTTTTCTAGAAATATTGTATGCAACGGGTTGTAGATTGTCTGAAGTTCATGGTTAGATAAAGCTGATATCAATCTACAAAATATGAGCACATTAGTTATTGGTAAAGGTGATAAACAAAGGGAAGCCTATTTTTCAATTAGAGCGATGTATCATTTAGGTAAATATATAAAAGGAAGAAATGACAATTGTGAATCCTTGGTGGTTACAGAGAGAAAACCTTATAGAAGATTATCTAAACGAGGAATACAAAGAGAAATAGATATAATCGCTCAAAAAGCAGGTTTACAAGACAAAGTAAGTCCCCATGTTTTGAGACACACTTTTGCTACTTTAACCTTAACTAGTGGTGCTGAATTAGTTGCGATTCAAGAACTGTTAGGACATAGTTCACCAGATACAACACTTAGATATGCAAAGATTACTCATGAGCGAAAGCGAGAGCAGCATAAAAAGTATTTGATTCAATAAGTTACTGCATATTTGACTAGATACTGCGCAACAAACAATTTCAAACTAGTATGAATTAAGTTATATTTCATATAATTCAAGTTAGATGTATTTTCTATATAAAAATTGTCTCGACTTTCCACTCAACTGAGTATGGATACGAGTAGTCCACTATTATTATTACGACCTATTTCGTTATTTTTTGGTATTATTTTATTTCTTTAAGAATAACCATGAGATTTTTAAAGGTTTTACTTTGGTGCTTTATTTGAACAAACGATTGAAAATGAGAATACAAGTTATGGTCCATTTTTCTTAAAACTGGACCATTTTTATATACAAAAAGCACCGCGTTTTGCGGTGCAATTAGGCAAACATTTCATAGTGTATAATTGAGTTTTGTGATAGTAAACGGAACCCGTTAGTGGTAATTAGTTTTCTTTTTTTCAGGAATTACTTCGCAATTATCATTTAAAGCACGATCCGTATAGACAACTGCGTTTATTAAGATGATATACCATATATTTCCTTGAAATGGCAGGACTTAATTTTTTCTCCAGTTATGTGTAGCCGATCTACTAGTCAGCAGGCACATTTTTTGTTAATTTCAAGGATTCACTGTGAAGTTTTCTTTAGCCTATCGGAGTCGCGTGATTACAAGGTGTGCTGAAACTGGTCTTGTTCCTCCTGCGAAAGGAGTAATGGTTAGAGCAGGAGTATTCCCCGCAGGGTTTCGAACAGTGAGGAGTGAATCGATAGTTGTTGTTGTAACGAGAGAAATACCTACTATCTGAGTAGTACCAGTTGCTCGCCCGACCACCGTATATGCTAAATCATTACCATTGAGAGTTAGAACAAGTTGACCTGGTTCGGAGACGCTCACTTGAAACAAGACCTGATAAGTACCAATGTCAGACAAGGTAAACGTATCTGCACTAGCACGGAAAATTCCACCATCACTATTAGGTCCATCTTGAGGGAAATCTACATCCTCACCTGCTGCAACTGTTGCAGTATTATCATTAGGCATTAATGCAAAAAAATCTGCAAAGTCCAATACTCCTCCAGGCAGTCCCTGAGGTCCAGTCGGCCCCGTAGGTCCGGTCGGCCCAGTCGTTCCAGTCGTTCCAGTCGGCCCGGTCGTTCCAGTCGGCCCCGTAGGTCCAGTCGTTCCAGTCGTTCCAGTTGGTCCCGTCGGCCCGGTCGTTCCAGTCGTTCCAGTCGGCCCAGTCGGCCCCATCGTTCCAGTTGGCCCCGTCGTTCCAGTCGTTCCAGTCGTTCCAGTCGGCCCGGTCGTTCCAGTCGGCCCCGTAGGTCCGGTCGGCCCCGTCGGCCCCGTAGGTCCCGTCGGCCCCGTAGGTCCGGTCGGCCCCGTCGGCCCCGTAGGTCCCGTCGGCCCCGTAGGTCCGGTCGGCCCCGTCGGCCCCGTAGGTCCAGTCGGCCCCGTCGGCCCCGTCGGCCCCGTAGGTCCAGTCGGCCCCGTCGGCCCCGTAGGTCCCGTAGGTCCGGTCGGTCCAGTCGGCCCCGTCGGCCCAGTCGGTCCCGTAGGTCCGGTCGGTCCCGTCGGCCCCGTAGGTCCGGTCGGTCCAGTCGTTCCAGTCGGCCCCGTAGGTCCGGTCGGCCCCGTCGGCCCCGTAGGTCCGGTCGGCCCCGTCGGCCCCGTAGGTCCGGTCGGTCCGGTCGTTCCAGTAGGTCCAGTCGTTCCAGTAGGTCCGGTCGGCCCAGTCGGCCCCGTAGGTCCGGTCGGCCCCGTCGGCCCCGTCGGCCCAGTCGTTCCAGTAGGTCCAGTCGTTCCAGTCGGCCCAGTCGTTCCAGTCGGCCCCGTCGGCCCAGTAGGTCCCGTAGGTCCAGTCGGCCCCGTAGGTCCAGTCGGCCCCGTAGGTCCAGTCGGCCCCGTAGGTCCAGTCGGCCCAGTAGGTCCGGTCGGCCCCGTCGGCCCCGTAGGTCCGGTCGGTCCGGTCGGCCCAGTCGTTCCAGTCGGTCCGGTCGGTCCAGTCGGCCCAGTCGGCCCAGTCGTTCCAGTCGGCCCCGTCGGCCCAGTCGGTCCGGTCGGCCCCGTCGGCCCCGTCGGCCCCGTCGGCCCAGTAGGTCCCGTAGGTCCAGTCGGCCCCGTAGGTCCAGTCGGCCCCGTAGGTCCAGTCGGCCCAGTAGGTCCGGTCGGCCCCGTCGGCCCCGTAGGTCCGGTCGGTCCGGTCGGCCCAGTCGTTCCAGTCGGTCCGGTCGGTCCAGTCGGCCCAGTCGGCCCAGTCGTTCCAGTCGGTCCGGTCGGTCCAGTCGGCCCGGTCGGCCCCGTAGGTCCAGTCGGTCCAGTCGGCCCGGTCGGTCCGGTCGGTCCCGTAGGTCCGGTCGTTCCAGTCGGTCCGGTCGGTCCGGTCGGTCCCGTCGGTCCGGTCGGTCCGGTCGGTCCGGTCGGTCCAGTCGGTCCGGTCGGTCCAGTCGGTCCGGTCGTTCCAGTAGGTCCAGTCGGCCCCGTCGGTCCAGTCGGCCCAGTCGTTCCAGTCGGTCCGGTCGGCCCCGTCGGCCCAGTCGGCCCAGTCGGCCCCGTCGGTCCGGTCGGCCCCGTCGGCCCCGTCGGTCCGGTCGGTCCGGTCGGCCCCGTCGGTCCGGTCGGCCCCGTCGGTCCGGTCGGCCCCGTCGGCCCCGTCGGTCCGGTCGGCCCCGTCGGCCCCGTCGGCCCCGTCGGTCCAGTCGGCCCCGTCGGTCCGGTCGGCCCAGTCGGCCCAGTAGGTCCCGTCGGTCCGGTCGGCCCCGTCGGCCCCGTCGGTCCCGTAGGTCCAGTCGGCCCCGTCGGCCCCGTCGGTCCGGTCGGTCCGGTCGGCCCCGTAGGTCCGGTCGTTCCAGTCGGCCCAGTCGGCCCGGTCGGCCCGGTCGGCCCGGTCGGTCCAGTAGGTCCGGGAGGACCTCCGGCAGGTCCAGTTGGCCCCGTAGGTCCCGTCACTCCCCCTGTTATTGGAACTTGCTGCATTTGAAGTAACTTAATAGTTAAGATTACTGTCATTTTTTCTACAACATTTCTAAAGACTCCTTCAAATTTAGACCCACCTTGTAAAGGTATCCTATCTGTGGCTTCATCCCATTCAATAATACGACTAGATACTAAATCACAGAACGGAAGCTCATTATAATGTTGAGTACTATCTTGATGGAATTGGGAAAGGTCGCTGGATAGAAGTTGATCTTTTTCAGGGTAACCTTCTGGTAAAGGTTGAGAGATCATAAAATCAAACTCTTGACGTTGATTAAGTCTAACATCTAATGGGTTAGTCAAAAACTCACTAATTTCAGTAGTACACTCAAAAGGTACTTTTACTGTATATGAACGATACTTTGAATTAATGGATTTTGAATTTGTCTCCTTTGGGATAGGAGTAACATATTGAATATTTTTTTCAACATACCCTTTAATAAATAGTTGATTACTAGGCACTAGTAGGCGACACTGAACAAGTTGTACGCGTTTTTTAATATCCTTAATTTCTAATACATCTTCTGGAAAGGTAATATTGGCTACTAGATTAGTACGTACTGCTAATTCAGCTAATAAAACTGGTACTTTAGCTACTCTAGCATTTGGATTCACGTTAGGGGATACATTTTCATTTGGACACTTGCCAATGGAGGCTGAATGTTGAAAATGTTTCCAAGACGATTTCTCCTTTTCACTCATAAGTTCACTCCCTTTGCATTTATTTGAGAACACAATATCTTATGCGTACTGTTTAAGGGAGTATTGTACGTTTAACGTAGCAAACTGAAAATTAGATAAGACGCACATGTTTTAGAACTAAAGCAAAGTGTAATTCAAAAGATTTTAGTGTTGTATAGGGTATATTCATTCAGTCACTCTAGTAGTTTTGCTCCTTAACTTAAAGTTTTTTTACTTTCCTACATATAATCGGTAAACTAAAATAGGCATCATCATTCAATTTTAGATTATATTGTTGAATGTTAATTTTCGGGGAGTAACAGTCGAACGCCCTAGTAATTTCAAGTGCCGTTATCTTGTTGATTACAGAGTATTATTTATAAATGTAGTATGAGATAATTGCCTCTCGGACACTATCCGAGGGGTATTTTTATGTTTAATAACAATTATTGAATATAGGGCAATAGACTAACTTTGGCTGGTATCTTTTCTAGCTTATCTGATACAACAGATAAAGCTAATGAATAGCATCAAAGTAAGAAACTAGAAATAAAATACAGGGTGATTGGGTTAAGCTAATAGTAGTTCAGTTACTTATTGGAGGATAAAGATGATAAAAATTATGGCGGATTCAACTTGCGATTTATCTACGGAGATACTTGAGTTATACGACATTAGCCTAGCACCTCTTACAATTAATATTGAGGGGAAAATCTATAAAGATAGGGTAGATATTGAACCTGACTATTTCTATGGAATTATGGAGGCGCTACCAGAGTTTCCAACAACAGGTATGCCTAGTCCAGCGGAATATTTACAAATAATAAAGGACGCCATTAAAGATGGATATAATGAAATTTTATGTATATGTATGTCTAGTGGAACTAGTGGGTCATATCAATCAGCAGAATTAGCGAAATCTTATTTCTATGAGGAAAGTCCAGATTCAAGTGTGAAAATACATATTGTTGACTCAAAATGTATGAGCCATGGAAGTGGTTGGTTAATTATGAAAAGTGCATTGATGAGAGAACGAGGCGCCTCATTTGAGGAAATAGTCAAATTTAATGAAGAATATAAGGTAAATGTAAAGCATTTCCTCTCAGTTGACGATTTAGATCATTTAATTAAGAGTGGAAGGCTTACAAATGCAAGTGCAATAATAGGAAAAATTTTAATGCTAAAACCAATTATGACGATGAAGGCTGGAAAAGGAGCAATCGTTGCAAAGGTAAGGGGTCTCAAGCGGGTACTTCAGCATTATGTTGACGAGTTTATTAAAAGAAATAATAAAGAGATTACAGAATTTATTATTATCGGATACACATCGGATATAAAAGTCGCTGAAAATCTAAAGGTGAAAATTGAAAAGGAAACCGATTTTTCTGGGGATATCCATATTATGCAAATGGGAGTTTCGGTTGGCACCCATGTCGGTTTAGGTGCCATTTCTATGTTTTTCGTAGAGAAGAGGTAGAGGTTAACTTCTAGCAAAAAGCAAAGGCTTAGCAAAACGATGCTAAGCCTTATTTTAATTCGTATTATTAATTGGCAGTGTAATAAAAAAGCGGGTGCCTTTATGAAGAGTACTAGAAACGGAAATCGAACCATTATGTAATTCGATGATTTTTTTTGATAATGATAAGCCCAAACCAGTGCCTGTTTCCTTTGTTGAAAAGAAAGGGTCGAAAATATATCTTAGACTACTTTCACTCATGCCAATACCATTATCTTTGAAGATAATGTGAATATCATTATTGAGCTTCTTTCCTTCTATTGAGATTACTAATGGTTGAGTGTCTTGCTTGGAATCAATTGAATTGTTAAATAGGTTAATAAACACTTGAAGTAATTCGTTATGATTGATTAAAACAATTGTATCAGTTAATTCCTCATCTAAAGCAACGATGAGCTCAACGTCCCTCATCATTGCTTCACTGTACATTAGGTTTTTAAAATGAGTAAAAAAGCTAGCAATCTTTTCGGGAGTTCTCTTTACGGGAGCATTTTTTGAAACCGTTAGGAAATCACTAATGATTTTATTTGCTCGATCCAATTCTGGTATTAGTAAGCTGCTTAAGAGGTCTGCAGCAATTGGGATTTCTTCCTGTGACATCAACTGCAAATATCCTCGAACGGTTGTTAGGGGATTCCTTATTTCATGGGCAATACTAGCAGATATTTGCCCAATCATATTCATCTTTTCTGCCTCTTTGAGTGGATTTAAAAAATGAAAAAGACTAATCACTCTGACAAGGTTTCCGAACTGATCGTAGATAATTCTAGTATTACAGATCCCATAATTTTTATCTAGAACCTCTTCACTAACGATTTCTTTTCCAGTCCTCAATGTTTGGAGGAGCCTAATTTGGCTTTCATCAATCTGCAATAAGTCTTGAATAGGCTTACCAAGAACATTTTCTAAGCTGACATTAAAATCATCGAGTGTTTGTTGGTTGCAAAGTGTGACTAAACCATTTTTATCAATAATAACAATGTGATGTGGGACTAAATCAAAGAGAGGTTTTAAAAACTGCTCAAGCCTTTCAAAATGATGTTCGAGCATCGGAAAATAGAAGGGACTTTGTTCTTCTTCTATTTTCACTTGTTCTTCTGGGATAATTGTAAGAGTTCTTTCGTTGCTTTTTTTCGTAACTTGTTTGTTAGTTATTTCATCATAATAATTTATCTCGAAAGGAAGATCTGCGATGAGGCGTTTATATAATTGTAATTCTTCTTCAAGAGTTTCAATTGATTGTTCGGCTGTATCCTTATTCACGATCGTTCACTCCGTCCCGCATAATAAATTAGACTGTTTTCTCAAAGATTCACGATATATCAAAGTCTCGATAATTTTTTCAAACATTTCAAGTATTTAAACTCGAATTATTGTCCATATAGCCCATAATGTTTACGAAAAAAGCCTTTAATTAAGAGACCTTTCCTGATAGATTGTTGCGTATCTAACAATACTTAAGAAACAAGCCAGTGAAATACCTATATCTATAGTAATAATACTTTATTATACAAATTATGTAAATCACCGAAAAGATTCACCTTACACTCGGATATCCAAACTTTCCTTCTTGATAATTACCATAAGCCAGTTGGATTTCTTCCATAGAGTTCATAACGAAAGAACCTCTTCTTTTAGTGGGACACCGGAATAGATAAGAAGCTTTGAGCGTTTATTTGCCTTATTGTGTATTTCGCTATCTTGGCCAGTTATCGACTGGAGCTACTGAATGAATAACCAAATGAAAGAGACACATTTTCCTTTTGGGAAGTGTGTCTCTTTTTTACCTATTCTTAGATGTAAAAATACGAAGTGGAGCAGTTAGCTTCCATGACTTACTGTTAAGTAGGGAATGAAGACGTTGATGCAGGTACTTTCTTTCCGCCTCTAAAACAGCAACCTTTTGTGTTAGTTGTTCAATTCGTAATTCTTGTTCTTTTAGTTCCTCTAAAGTTGGTCGATTTTCTTCGTTCACCAGATCACCTTCATTAGCTAATGTAAATTTCAGCACTAAGTATTCTAAATCCTCTAAAGCTGGCAGGATAAACTCCGATAATTCTGTTTCGATGCCTTTCTTACTTAATTTTTGAAAGTAAAAAGGATTAACGCATAGTGGAAAAAAATTTGTTCGATCTGGCTTAGCTTTTTATCTGCTTCATTTAAGTACAGTTCTTTTACTTGGGCATAGGGGAGAAGTAGACTCGTAAAATATCTAGCAAGATCAATAAAATGTGGTCCAAGCGTATGTGAAGTCCAGTCGATTACATATGGTCTTTCGGTATCTTTGTCTACTAAAATATTTTGAAAAGCAAAATCACCGTGTAGTAATGAATAATGCTTTTCAGGTTTTATATACGAATATAAATGGTGGTTCATAATGGCAGATTCGAGGCGCTTCATTAATAAACGAACCTCTTTTGGGTATTGGTGCTGTTTCATTATCAAGTTAATCGCTTTAAATAATTTTTTATTGTAAGCTTCTTCATGGATCTGCGTAAAAAAGTGAACAACAGAAATGGCTCGACCTTTTCTAAATTGAAAGACATAGTTAGGTAGCTTGTAGCTAGGGGCAAGTTGGTGATAGTCAATTGTTGCGATTACTTGAGATGTATCAATCACTTTCTTTATATGAACAGGACCAACTGGACTTGCATTGATCATTTCTAGTGTTAGGTAAGAGACTTTATCAATGATTTGTGAATTTACAAAACGAGGAACTAGATTATTTAACTGCGGAAAACTACTACACAGATTGCTGTAGAAAGCTTCTTCGCGACCAGCCCCATTGTTTTTATTTGTATAGTTAGAGATCTTTGTAAACAACCTGTGCTCGCCGTCGTGATGAACAAAGGCACCTAGGTTGTTTTTCCCGTCTATGAAGACGTAGCTTGATGTAACAGTGTTGAAGTTATCCGTAAAGCCTCTTTGAATGGTTTGGACAAGTTCAGAAAAAGGCAAGTTATGTTTATATTCTAAGGCAGTTTGGTAGGATTTTTTCGCTTTTTTGTTATTTAGTAGAAACGAGTAGCTTCTACCTAAGCGAAAATGGTAATCTGCTTGTTTCGGATTACGTTTCAGTAGCTTCATTGCGACATCTTTTGCCGCGTCCCACTCGCCTAAAAAATCATACAGTTTGTACAACTCTACTAAGATGTGTTCACTTGTTGGAAACCTTTTTTGACCTTCATCGAGAACCTCTTTTACGAGCGTGGTTTGCCCAACGATCCGTAAGCTTCTAGCATATGAAACATAGACTGTATCTGAACATGACTCTCTATTTTCTTCAAGGTATTGCTCGAAACATTCAATGGCTTTTTGCCATTTATGTTCATCCTGATGCTTTTTGGCTAGTACTAATAACTGTTCAGTCAATCAAGATCACCTACTTATTTCCAAAAATATTAGTTTACTGTAATAATTATAAGTTTCTACCAGCTTTCTTTCAATTGTTATTAAAATAATATTTTATTAAATTAAATACGAACAATTATTATTGACACATTATTAATGTTCGCTTAATATTAAAAACGTTGTAAAAAAAAGTTTAAATAAAATTATTCGTTCGTATATTCCTGGTAATATGGGCTAGGAGTTTCTACAAGGGACCGCAAATTCCTAACTACGAGTGTGGCTAGGAATCTATATTTTTCTGGAGGTTTTGTAGATGGAACGGTTATTTAAGTTAAATGAGTTAGGAACGAATGTCAGAACAGAAGTGATAGCTGGTTTTACGACATTTTTGACCATGGTATACATCGTAGTTGTCAATCCGGCGATTTTATCAGCTGCGGGAGTTCCGTTTGACCAAGTGTTTATTGCCACAATTTTAGCAGCCGTTATTGGTACGTTAATCATGGCATTTTCAGCAAATTATCCGATTGCAGTTGCCCCGGGGATGGGATTGAATGCTTATTTTACAAGTGTTGTCATTTCCCAAGGAGTCAGCTATCAGGTCGTTTTTGGTACAGTCTTTTTGGCTGGTCTTTTGTTTTTGCTTTTAACATTTACAAAGTTTCGTGAAATGCTCATTCAATCGATTCCAGCTTCTATTAAATATGGTATTACATCAGGAATTGGTTTATTTATCGCGTTTATTGGATTACAAATGTCAGGGTTAGTCGTAGCCAGCCCGGCGACACTCGTAACAATTGGAGATTTGCGCTCGCCAATAACGGCATTGACGATCCTTGGTTTATTTATTACTTTCGTTTTAATTGCCAGAAATATTAAAGGTGCGTTGTTTATTGGGATGCTAGTAACGGCACTTGTTGGTTATTTTACTGGGCATCTTGAAATCAATGGGATTGTTTCAACACCACCGCCGATCGTTTTCTTTGACATCGACATTGCAGGAGTATTTTCACATGCTTTATATACGGTTGTCTTTGCCTTTTTACTCGTAACAATTTTCGATACAACAGGAACACTAATCGGTGTAGCTGAGCAGGCAGGCTTAATGAAAGACGGCAAAATGAAAAAAGCAAAATCGGCCCTAACAGCCGATGCCGTAGCTACTACAGTAGGTTCTGCGTTAGGTACAAGCCCATCGACAGCTTATATTGAGTCATCCGCGGGTGTCGCAGCTGGTGGCCGTTCAGGATTAACGGCATTGGTTGTAGCAATCCTTTTCATGGTTGCCTTGTTTTTCTCACCGCTAGTTTCAGCAATTTCCGCGCTTCCGGCCATCACAGCTCCGGCGTTAATCATCGTTGGTTGCTACATGATGGAAGGCTTAGCGAAAATAAATTGGAAGAAGTTTGACGATGCCTTTCCTTCATTTGCGATTATCTTAACAATGCCATTAACATCAAGCATTGCCACTGGAATAGCCATTGGATTTATTACCTACCCAGTGATCAAGCTAGTAAGTGGAAAAGGAAAAGAAGTACATCCAATTCTTTATATCTTTGGTATCATTTTTGCTATCCAAATGGTGTTTTTCCCAGCGCATTAAAAGGGTAATATGCGCAAAATGTGAATATAGTTTAGAAGAGTTGTTCTCAATGGTATTGGGAGCAGCTTTTTTGTTTTGTAAATAGAAAAAATGTAGTATTTGATACTTCGAGGTGAGGTTGAAAAGATAAAGTATAGTTCCATGATACATTTTGTGAAACAAGATTATTCTGGGTGTCACAGTGGATTTCGCCACAGTATTTATGTTTTGTCGAACGATATTTTAAGTAGACCCCATCTTTTCTTAGTAGAAGCTCTATTAATCGACAGTAAAATTAAAATGACCCTTTTATAATAGGATTCTATTAACTATTAAGGAGGGAAAGAATGAAAACAATTTATCGTTCGCTTGTTTTATTGTTAACAATTACACTTTTATTTTCGACAACAGTATTAGCCAAAAATGACAATGCAAAAAAATCATTACTAGCTTTAGGAGACTCTATTCCTTATGGGTATAACCTTGGTGAAGACAATGACTCACCTTCTAAGGACGCCTTTCCATACCTAATCGGCGATGATAAAAATATGCGAGTTCGAAATTTAGCCGTGCCAGGGTGGAGAACAGATCAGCTGTTAGATGCTGTAGAAAACGAACAAAAATTTCGCCAAGCAATTAAGCAGGCCGATGCAATTACGTTGAATATTGGGAATAATGATTTGTTGCAGGCGTTAGCTGTGGCTAATGCTGAAAGTGGTGGAGACCCATTTTGGTTTAATTATCATCTACAAGATCAAATTAATAAAAGTAACTTGTTTGAAAATTTAGGCTCTATTGTTGCTGAAATTCGTTCACTAACAGATGCACCGATTGTCATTTATAATGTGTATAATCCTTTTCAGGTAAATGATACTTTACACGATATAGGTCAACTAGTTTTGCCAGGAATTAACCAATCATTTGGTCATGTTATTAGTGGGTTAAACGGAATTTACGGTGATGCTTTTGTTGCCGATGCTTATGGAGCATTTGGAACAAATCAAGCTGAATATGTGATTGCGGGTGATATTCATCCGACAGTTGAAGGGCAGAAGAAGCTAGCGGAGGTTGGAAATGATGTATTGGAGTCACTATTTGACTCAAAAAAAGGAAATTCAAAGCCCGAAAAAGCTATTAAACGATAAGTTATCAAGACTTTAAAATACTTATTTTTTATACACTAAAAGCGCTGTAGAGGAAGAACTCTACAGCGTTTTTAAAAGGGTGGTCCAGGCATCAAACTAATTACTTATTCCAATCGCCTTTTGACTCATTCGTTAATAGTGTAACATTAATAACTTCGGTAGTAGTATCGCCTTTTGTAACTTTCTCAGAGGTCTGAATGTCAACAACCTCCATTACACCTTCAACAACGTCTTTAGTAGTCAAACTAGTTTCGCTTAACACTTTACCATTACTTCCCGGAGCACCTCGGTGCGTGATAGTAGTTTCTGTAGTTTCTGTAATAGTAAGCGGTGTTTCAGTGGTGGTAGTAGTAGTAATTGTCGTAGTCTCGTCCCAAGATGATTGTATAGTAGTTTTTTGAGTAGTAGTAGTAGTTACATACCTAAACCAATTTTGTGCAGGATGAAATTCTTTTTCTACTTTTGTATCAACTACCACTAATTCTTCACTCGTACTGCTTTTGGTCTCAGTGGAAGACTCTTCGGAGGTTTCTCTATCAACTCTTAAATCTTCAGTTACTATCTCAGAGGTAGTAACCAATGTTGTAATACCATTTGAGAAATTTGCGCTTTGTCCAGGAGCAGTTTCTAAGCCTTTACCTTTACCATTACTTGCAAGGGCACCAGTTGTCAAGCTAAGAGAAAGCAACAAAGTCAAAACTACTACAGATAATTTTTTTGCTTTTTTCATTTCCTTTTCTCCTCTTAATTTAATATTTTTTGACATAATTAAATAAGAGGGCCGGTTACACCACTAGCTCGATATAGCCCAGGTGTCCAATTATAGGCTATACTTCATTGCATCCCCGTCTTGCGGGTCGGTTACACTACTAGCTCGATATAGCCCAAGTGTCCAATTAAAGGCTATATTTCTATGCTCCCCGAAATTATTTAGTCCCAATTACCTAATTACTAGAGTAGTAGTTAGGATTTAGCGGTCTGAAGAATAGTTTTCGGTGGCCACCAAGTTATTTTTCAAATCACGCTTATAAATCGATTATATTGCCAAATCTAGTAAAATGATACAATATTTGGTCGACAATACATTACAATATTTGTAAAAAAATGTCTAACTTTGCCCTCGGAAAAAACAACCTGGTACTATCATTGTAATAGTAAGTGTAGAAGAAATGCTTCTAATTACCTAGTGAGATTTCCCAAGGAACTAATTTATCACAAAAAAAGTGTTTGATAGTCGGAAGAAATTGGTCGGTTTGGGGAATATATAAGGACTGAAATGTTTAGGAGGTTTAATATGAAAAAAGAAGTCTGGAGAAATCCTGTTTTTTCAATATCTGCTGCAGTCATATTTGTACTAGTCCTGCTAGGTGCAATTATGCCGAGGGGGTTTGGACTAATTTCAGGTGCCTTGTTTAACTTTACGACAGTTAACTTTGGATGGTTTTACCTAATTGCCGTTTTTATCATTATTATCTTTTTAGTAGGTCTTGCCATTAGTAAATACGGTGCAATTCGAATTGGTGGAGAGGAAGAGCGACCAGAATTCCCCTTTTTCACCTGGGTTGGGATGCTATTCTCAGCTGGATTCGGTGTTGGTCTTGTCTTCTGGGGTGTTGCCGAACCAATGAGTCACTTTTTTTCACCACCATTTCGAGCGACTGAAGGGCAAACAATAGAAGCAGCAAGAATTGCTATGGGCTATTCCTTTTTTCACTGGGGTGTCAGTCAGTGGGCGATCTTTGCTATAGTCGGTCTTGTGATAGGTTTTTTACAATTTCGGAAAAAAAAGAACGGGTTGGTTTCAACAGCACTTGAGCCTATCACTGGTAATAAGCCTGTTGTTAAAAATACAATTGATATTTTAGCAGTTATAGCAACCGTCATGGGGATTGCGACTTCGCTTGGCTTAGGTATATTGCAAATGAATGGTGGCTTGAACGCGGCTATAAAACCTGAAAATCCAATAAACCTACAATTTGCCATCCTAGTCTTTTTGTTTATTGCTTACATGCTATCATCAAGTACTGGTCTAGATAAGGGAATTCGATATCTAAGTAATTTAAATTTAGGACTTGCTTTAGGTCTGCTTTTATTTGTCTTTATTACTGGTCCAACCGTTTTTATTTTGGAGAGCTTTACCTTGGCTATTGGCGATTACTTTACGAACTTTATTAATTATAGTTTACGTATGCAGCCGTACCGGGGGGGGACATGGGTTCGTGACTGGACAATTTTTTACTGGGCATGGGCCATTGCTTGGTCTCCATTTGTGGGTGCTTTCGTTGCAAGGGTCTCAAGAGGAAGAACAATTCGAGAATTCATTATGGGTGTCATGATTATACCACCTGTGATTGCTTGCTTATGGATTGCCACATTTGGTGGTGCAGCTTTATGGAATGATTTAAGAAATAATGCTGGAATTGCTGAAGCTGTGAATACAGACCTTACATTGGCTTTATTTCAGGTCTATGACTTTTTTCCATTAACGGGACTCTTGAATACACTCTCAATCTTATTGATCTTTACGTTTCTTGTTACATCGGCAGACTCTGCGACCTACATTTTAGCAAGTATGACTACGAAAGGCTCTCTAAATCCCCAGCGCTTTGAAAAACTCGTGTGGGGAGCGCTGATGTCAGCGATAGCAGGGGTATTACTTTATGCAGGTGGGTTAGAGGCACTACAAACAGCATCACTAATCTCAGCCTTACCTTTTACTTTAATCTTATTATTATTGATGTTTTCAATCATCAAGTTGTTGAAGGATGAACCATTACCGATTAGGAAGGCAGATTTACGAAGGTTCCGGCGTCTGCAAAAAGAAGCTGATAAAGAGAAGAAGTAATTAGTGACAAGTAACCTTTTTCGGAAAATAAAGATCGGCCAAGGATAAATGACTATCCAATTTTACAAATGAAAATTATATCGTTTCCTTAGAACCCTTGATATATGATCAAGGGTTTATTCATTGGTTTAAGCAAGTAGTCACTGAACATTACGACTTACTACTGAGCCTGTACCTATACTTTAGGATGAGGTTCAAATCAACCCGACAGGTATGATAGTTCACCCTGTTGCCGGATTATCCTGATGCAGAAATGAGAGTAATATTGTAAACAAGAAGAGCAACAACAAACTTTCAAACGAACAAAATATAGAAGGAGGTGTAAATACTCTTTGAAGGTCAAGAGTGGAAAGCTGATTATAGCATGTTTAATCTTATTTTTTGGATTTGGCATTAGTAGCATTCATGCTAGTGGCGACTCTGGTCAATTTCTCAAAACTTGGTATAATCAGCTTTTCCAAGTTGTGGTAGAAGATGTAGCTGCTAACGCTGATGAAAAATCACAACAAGAGTTAGCTAAGTTAATTGAAGAGAATGAGCAACTAATTCTTAATAGTCAAAAGCAGCTGGACGATGTTACAAACGAACTAAGTACAAGTATCGTGAATAATATCTCAGCATTAACTACAGATTATGTTGATCAAATTGAAGAAGCAAAACAAAACATTATCAACCATGAGATCACAAGCGATTTACAACAATATGTCGATCAAAAGAAGGAACAAATTGATCGGGAAATAGCTGAACTCATCTTACAAATTGTAGAAGAAGAAAACTAACTATTTGAGGATTTATTACCAAGGTATCAATTTAAAAATTAATTATAAAAAATCCAAAATGTGAAAATCGAAGGGAGAAATTAAAATGTTAAAAACAGTTAAAGGTAAAATCGCGGCAGGGGTATTAACAGTTACTTTAGTAAGCGGAGGTATGGGTGTGGCATTTGCTAACACTAATGCTGGAGAACAATTAGAGAGATGGTATACAGAGTTGTTTAGTAGTAAAAAGGTAGAGATGGAGAATGACGTTAATATTTATGGACTAAGTTTAGTTGAGGATTTAAAAAATGACAAAAATCAACTGATTACTGACTCAAATCTCGATGTATCAGAGGCAGGAAGTACAGAAACAGGGAGAGTAGAGGGACAAATTACTTCAGCATTAGGTACACATAAAACTGATATTTCTAATATGGCAAATGATATTACTAAATGGGCTGGCGGTAAAGGTGGTCAAGCTAATGCAGGATTAATCTTTCATAATTTAAAAGATTGGAGAGCTTACTATGAAGGAGTAGTAGACGGAGTAATTAGTCAACAAAAAGCAAAGGCTATGACAGAAGTTTTAAATGCTATTGCAGGTCAAGGTGAAACTTCCATCACTAACTTGGAAACTGCTGTAGAAAGTGCAAGGTCTGCTGCTGTCCTTGACTTAGAAGCTGCTATTCTAAAAGCGAAAACAGATATTGAAGGATTACTAGATGATAAAGCGAAAACTGATGGTGTAGATAAGCTTACAAACTACATTGATATAAAGGTTGCAGCTGCAAAGAAAGAAATTGAAGATACTGCTAGTGATTTAGTAGAAGAGATTAAAGAGTCAATTTTAGAGTTAGGCGCCGAGTTAGAACGTGATGCTATACAAGATCTCCAAGATCTAGTAGACGGTATCTAACGAGTAGTAGTTTCAACTACCAGAAATCCTCCTACGAGGATTTCTGGCTATTACATAAAAGGAGGTTAAGTAAAAATGAGTAGGTTATATAAATATAAAGTTGAAAAAAAACAAGGGTTTAAACGTAAATTTGTAATTGGACTTGTTTCTTTAAGTACAACGTTTGTGCTGACGACGGGTGTAGCATTTGCTAATTCAGAGCTGAACATTTCTACTTTGCTGCAGGATTGGTATAGCAAAAAGGCCAATGAAGCCATTGTAAAAATGGAGGGTGAAGTTCAACGTGAATTAGAAGAACAAAAGCTACGTTTGAAGGAAGAAGTCCAATTAAAATTACAAAGCTCTGCCGAAGAGATCGATAGTTTTACAGAAACCCAAACAAACAAAATTATTGCTGAGATTCAAAAGTATGCTGATGAATTGATTAAAAATGCAAATTTTTCCAATGGAGCTGAGAAGCAACAAATTGAAGCAAAGTTAGCTGCAATACAAAATGAGGCCACTCAAGCCATTGACGCTCTCTTTTCTAGTAGCGGTGAAGAAGCTACAGACCCAGCGTCTAGCAATAACGATTCTGATGTGATAGAAGAAGTAGAGGAAGAAGAAGAAATAAAAAAAGAAGATAAGAAGGAGAAAGGTCAAGAGAAGAAGAATGTAAAGGAAGAAGATCAGCCATAAACATATACATGCATTAAGAAAGTAAAACAACAGTAATAAACCTTATACTACTGGAAGGTGTATAACTCATGCATGCAACTAAACTAGAAATTGATTCTAACGGGTTACAACAGAAAACTGAAGTTCCTAAGAATAACACCAAAAAAGAAATCATCGGCTGGGTTAAATTCATTTTTTTCTTAACACTTGCTGTATTCGTTATAAAGGGTAGTGTTGGTTTTACATTAGTGGCTGGGGATTCGATGCAACCTTCATTACGTGATGGAAGTCTTGTTTTAGTGAATAAATTATCTGCGACTTTTTCAGAGCCTAAATATGGAGATATTGTCGTTCTTGAAGAGGCTGGCTATGATGTGATCAAAAGGGTAATAGGGGTACCTGGAGATACAGTTTCGATAGAAGATGGAGTGGTTTACGTAAACCAACAACCATTACCGGAACTACACACAATTGGCGAGGCAAATAATATGCCGGCCATAACGATTCAGCCGGGGAAGATTTTTGTGATGGGTGACAATCGGACACCAGGGGAAAGCTTAGATAGCCGTGATCCAAATGTTGGACCGGTATCGATTGAAAATATTAAAGGATATGCAACTATATCTATTTTCCCATTTTATAAAATAGCCAAGCCGTTAAAATTATAAGATTTTCAAAAAAAGTGTGAGGACTATCGCTAATGTGATAGTCTCTTTACCTTTTTTTGACAAAAAAATTTTTCTTTCTACAATATGACAAGAAAACTAAACAAAAGGTGACAAAATAACCCCGTTGTTCAATATATAGAACATATAGTAAGATTTAACTAGAGTGGTTTTGTAAGTTTATTCCAAAAATAGGGGAAATTCCATGAATAGTTTAGTAAAAGAAAGAAATTTGTACCTAATTGTCTACCGATTGTCTCTGTGCTTACTAATTTTTTTATTCTATGGCACTTATTTTAGTACATATGGCTTACTAATCATCTCGGTGGGACTGATTATAAACATAGCTTTTTATTGTTTAATTTTCTTTCAAATAGAGAAGCGTTACCTATATCTATTACTTATAATTGATCTCTCTTTAAATTTCGTATTGGTTAGTAGTACTGGACAAATTACTAGTCCATTTATGATCTATTTGTTGTCATCGCTTATTTTTGCAAACTTTTATTATTCTGGTAAGAAATTTTATTTTTTTGCATTAATCTATATCATTGTTTGTACGCAGCTACCATTAGTAGTCTCAGAGGAATTATTACCGGTTAATGTTCATTTTCAGCTAGTTCTTGTCATGCTTTCGCTTTTCTGTGTAATCTTTCTGAGTAACTTATTTTTAGAAAAAATAAATTCTTGGTACCGTCAGATGCTTCGCATTAATTACGCAATCAAGCAGTTAGATGGTTTACATTCGTTACAAATCATAAGCGATCGCGTAGAAAAACAATTAATACGAATTTTTAAGGATCGTAAAGTTTTTATCTACTGGTTTAGTGAAGGAAACCATGAAATCGATTGGCAGAGGAACTTATACTATAAAGAAATTACGAAAAGAAATAAGTATCACATGGAAAAGAGAAAGGAACTCATCCTTACGAACCATACTGGTGAAAAAGAGCTATACTATTTTTTCCCGATTCGTGGAGATAAAAAAGCACATGAGGGATTTATTTTAGTTGAAGATAGCATTCATTGGTACGAACTAATTTTTTTGAATATTCTATCTACCTTTTTAGTGGGTCAAAAAAAGAAGCTTGCCTTAAGGAGTGAGTTCAGTAACTCACTTAAACAGGAAATTCGTCAAAAGTTGGCTCAAGACTTACATGACGGGGTTGCTCAACAATTGTTCTTTCTGTCGACTAAACTATTTCAGATTAAACAATTTCGAAACAGTGACCCAAGTTCTACAAAATTAAATCAACTAATTCAAGAAATGGAAACTCAAATACAACAATGTCACCGAGAGGTAAGAGAACATATTCACTATTTAATGGAAGGAAAAGAGAGCTACCATATCGTTGATGCACTTCAAGCTCTAATTACGAAAGCAATGAAGGGAAGCAATCTGACCATTGACCTAGTAACCAAGGGAAGAGTGATAGAGGAATCATTTGAGATTAACGATGCATTATACAGGATAACAGAAGAGGCTATCAATAATATCATCAAGCATGCAAAAGCAAGTAATGTAGTTGTTTTGTTGGAGGTCACGGTAATTCAATGGACCTTGAAAATCATTGATGACGGTATCGGTATTGAAGAGTTACATAAGGGTGATACAAGCGATCATTTTGGAATGAAGGGGATGAAAGAACGTGTTAGTAAAGTTCAAGGTCAATTAATGGTTCGTTCTAAACCAAGTAGAGGGACAGAAATTATCGCAATCATACCTAGAAAAGGAGTTGAAGTAGTTGGTTAATGTCTTATTAGCAGATGATCACCAAATTGTCAGAGATGGCTTGAAGATTTTACTTCAAAGTAACCCAAAGTATGTTGTTGTCGATGAGGCTTCAGATGGTGACGAATTAGTTGAAAAGGCCTTGAACACACAACCTGAGATTATTATTTCCGATTTGAAAATGCCTGGAAGGTCAGTCATTGAATCTAGTAAAGGATTGAAGGAGCGTTTACCGAATACAAAGATCATCATTCTAACAGCGTATGATGATAGTGGTGATATTTATCGTGCCTTAGACAATGGGGTTGATGGATATATTATGAAGGATACTTTACCTGAACAAATCATCAATACCGTTGAAATGGTTCTAATGGGATATTCTTGTTTTCAACCGAAGTTAAATAAGGAACCAAAAACCAAGAGTGATCAAAGCGAAATTACATTAACAGACCGTGAAAAAGAAGTATTTAAATTAATCGTTGATAACTATACAAATGCTCATATAGCAGAAAAGCTATATATTTCTGAGGCGACAGTAAAAACACACGTAAGCAGTATCTTAAGAAAAACAGGACAACCTAATCGCTCACAAGCTGTTTTGTTTGCTTTGAAAACAGGGTATGTTCAAGTGTAAAAGACAGTCCGAAAGGAAGTGTTTAGACTTTGGTAGAGACGCAATTTAAAAATCGAATCGGTAGTATCGCTATCTTGATCGTAGGTGTTTTGGTCTCTTTAGAATATGCTATAGGTTTAATTAACTTACATGCGAGTCCTGCTCCAGTTATGATTAGTTTCTTAATAAGTATCATTATGGTTCTAGCATGTTATTTACTACAAAAAGTAACCTTACAAAAACGCAAATATTCATTAGAACTTGCAGCAGGACTCTGCCTAACACTACTCCTTTATTTTGCTATCTATAATCCTTTTAACCATGCGGCTTTTTGGTACGGTTTAATCTTTTACCCAATCCTAATCAGCCTGTTTGAAAATAAAGCTATTTTTATCCGCTGGACTACAATATTTTTAGTTGTTTTTTCATGTTTCCTATTATATTTAAAGTACATACAAAATATTAGTACCCTCACGCTGACAAATATATTTTTATTTGGTATAGGGACAAGCCTAATTTCTACGCTTATTTTTCATACAAACATACTCTTTAGTGAGTACCGGAAAAATGTTAGTGCGAAAAAGAAGCAGCAGTATGTGATGAATTTATTACAAACATTTATTCCAACAATCGAAAGAAAAACACAAATTAACCGTAATGAAATACTAGTGATGAGTAGCTTAATTAAATTGGTCATGGACCGTTTCCCAGAAGAGGAAGTCACTGAAACCGAAGCGTATTTAATTTCTTTATTACACTTTGTTAGTAGGATTAAATGTCCAGATTATATATTCGAAAAGGACGGTAGGTTAACCTCATTTGAATACCAGCTTGTTCAGGAACACTGCATGTTTGGTAATGAAATTATTGGAGAGATTGAGGAGTTTAGCAAGGTAGAGGTTGCATTTACCCATCATCATGAAAAAATTAATGGTACTGGCTACCCTTATGGTCTAAAAGGTGATCAAATCCCAGTTTTTTCACAAACTCTAGGGATAGTCGAAAGTTACTTAGCAATGATAAACCCACGTTCTTATCGTGAAGGTACATTATCTTCAAAAGCTGTGATAGCTGAAATATCCAGAGAGAATAGTTATGACGACAAAGTGGTAGAGGCATTACTGTCAGTACTAGAAACGGAAGGCTTGAAGCCAGATCATGATTATCTGGTTGTAAACAACAAACATTCCGAAGGTCAAAGTGACTATTTCTCTGCTTAAGAAAATAGTCTCTTTTCTTTAAGTAGTAGTTTAAGAGTTCACTGTCTAAATATATAAGAATGCGAAGGTTATGAAAGAAACCTAAGCAAAAAATCATCCCAATGGTTGATATAAATTATTCTCAAGTCTAATCCCCCACTACATTGTAAATAGGTAAAATTGTGGTAGGGGGGATGACCTGTGTATCAGAAGACTTGTCCATATTGTTGGGAGGAATCTTTTAGTAGCTATAAGGATGGTTTATGGTATTGTCCTTATTGCAAAAAAGATATTACTAAACTAAAAGTTATTCATTCTACGAACGTTCTAGCAGAAAAAAGAAAGAAAGTAGCAGGTAGTATAAGACTCTAATTTAAAACTTCCTCGTATTAGACCATGAGTAAATTATGTCTTTCCTCAGGTTTTTTTTCGGATGTTTTACCTTCCTTTAATACAAACAATCTTGTATAGTAAAATAAATGGTAATTTACATAAAATGAAAAAAAGCTCAGAAGTAGAAATTTTAGGGAAGTGATAGTTTTGAACTCAATAAAACTGTTTATTAAACAAGCTTACCAATCTGACCATGTGTTAGAAATTATATTTTCTTCATTAAGATGGTTTTTTCTACTAGTGTCTACCGCAGTTTTTTACGTTAGATATAATACAAACCCCGTCGAAACACACTTATACTTGTTTGTATTTTTGTTAATTTTTGGGGTTACCTATATGGCATTATCCGATATTTGCTTACGTCGGACAGCTGAAGACTCCTTCATGTATACCTTGATGACAAAAGGTGGCCCATTTTTTGATTTCATCGCTTTTTTTTGCCTTAATATCTTTAACAGGGGGTATTTTTAGCCCTTTAACGCCAATAGCCTACTTAATCATTTTACATGTTGCTGTCTATTGGAAATTTATTGGTGCAATTATTGCCTCATTTCTGTTTGTTTTAGGTTTTTCAGTTGTATTTACGGTTCAAGGAAATCTACTGTTATCTTTTGATTTTATGACGTATAGTACACAGCTTGTATTCTTCCTATTAGTTGGGTTTTTAGGTGGGATTATCGTCTCTAGAGAAAGAAAACATTTTATAGAAAAGAATGTTTTTGAAAGTCTAGCAAACAAAGACCATTTGACTACTCTTTTTAACCACCGCTCTTTCCAAGAACAGTTACGTATAGCCAAAGAAAAAAACATCAATTTTTATCTAGTATTTTGTGATATTGACGAGTTTAAGACTGTTAATGATAAATATGGTCATGTTGTTGGCGATCTAGTATTAAAGAAGATTGCCAAAATACTTAGTGCAACTGTTCCTACAAGTCTTGGAACTGTATTTCGCTATGGAGGAGAAGAGTTTGCGATCTTATTATATACAGATCAATCCTCTGTTGTAGAGGAACTACTTATAGATGTGAAACAAAAAGTAGCGGAAGAAGTACATTACTGTCACGGTGGAAAGTTCTCGGTGACAATGAGTTTTGGATGTAGTAAAAATGGGAAAGAGGAGCCAATTGAATTAATTGAAGAAGCTGATAAATTACTATATGAAGCGAAACGGCAGGGCCGTAATCGAGTCGTTCAAAGTAAAGAAGTAAAAATTGGATAAATATTGTAGTTGAAGTAGCTTATTTGCAGGAAAAACCAATATAATTGTCGAAATAGGAAAATATATATATCCAAATTGTAGATTTGCGGTTTTTATCTAGGAGGAAAGAACTAAATGTCCCGACATCAAATGAGATATTCTCGCCTTGCAAAAATAACAAAACTAATTCATACAAATATAGAGCTCCAAGAAATACTAGAAAATGTTGTTTCTACTATTTCTGAAGAAATTGCAAGCTGTAATTCAATAGGGATCTTTTTATTACAGGAAGACGGGACATTTCGGTGGTTTATCGGGAAGGCTCATTTAGATTTTGTTACAAACCTTGATAAGCATATCATTAACCCTGTAACAGATATGTTAGCGAAAGAGGCTATTGAAGCAAACCAAACGCTTAATATCCGTAATGCCATGAAGGACAAACGTATAGATTCTACATTCGTGGAAAACTTTCAAATCAACTCATTACTCGTATCACCTATTTCACTTGGTGAAGAGCTTTATGGTTTAATCTATGTAATGAACCATGAAGTAGGCAAGGCTATGACAAAACAAGAAGTACAGCTAGTCGATATGTATGTCAATATGGCAGCCGTTGCTATTTTAAATGCTGACAACTTAACTCGTACGGAAAATTTGCTTTATGAAAAGCAGTTATTATTAGATGTAACAAGTGACTTAGCCCTTTGTTCGACTATGCAGGAAGTACTAGATAAATGCTTTCATTATCTATCACAGGTGCTTAACAACTATAATATTGGCGCGCACATCTTAGATCCAATTGCTGAGCGAAATATTAAACCGACAAGATTAAGCAAGGAAAGTGATTGGACGCAAGAAGAGTGGTTAGAAAAACATAAAGATATTAAGGTTGATCATAGCAAGGATAAGCTTTTTCAAGATATAGTGAAAAACAAAAAAGCGGTGTTTATTCCTGATGTTTTTGCGGATGAGAGACCAAACCATCATGCCTGTCGGACCTTTGGTATTAAGGGGTTGTTTAGAATCCCGTTAGTGTCGATGGGGGAGGTTCTGGGGATCATTTCAGTAGTAAATTTAGATGAGGTTAATCGGGTGTATACCAAGGTAGAGATGCGTCTTGCCCAATCGATTGTCGATGCGACTTCATTGGCATTATCCAATTTACTATTCCGAGAAAAACAGGAAATTATGATTGAAGAACGAACAGAGCAAATTACGCTTAAAAATAATGAGCTTGAAAAAGTTGTGAAAGAACTACAACGTTTAAGTCACGAAAAGGAATTAATTCTTAATTCAGCCGGCGAAGGTATCTTTGGTTTGGATGTTGAAGGGAAAATTACTTTTTGCAACCCAGCGGCAGCGATGATGTTAGGCTATGAGAATAAGGAAGAATTAATTGATGTGGTGTATGATACGATTTTTAACCGTATCAAGACAAATCAAGTAAGCTTTCATCAAAATTTTCCAGCTTATATTGAAAAAAATCTCAGTGGCTACAGTAGTGATGAGGTCTTTTTTAGAAAAGATGGTACAAGTTTCGCAGTTGAATATGCAGTTTCACCGATAAAAGAAGCAGAAGAAATAACCGGGTATGTCGTCCTTTTTAAGGATATTACGGTTCGTAAGCAATTAGAAGAGAAGATTAAATACCATGCATATTATGATAGTTTAACAAATCTCCCAAACCGCGTGTTACTAAAAGACCGCTTAAATCAAGCTTTAACGTATGCCCACCTCCACCAAGAGGAACTGGCCGTTTTGTTTATTGACCTTGACCGTTTTAAGCTTGTAAACGATACACTTGGCCATAGTTATGGTGACTATTTGCTTCAGGAAGTTGCTTCGCGCTTAAAAAGGAGTGTTTCAAAGGGAGCTACGGTTTCCCGTCAAGGTGGCGATGAATTTACAATTATCCTACCTACCATTCAATCAAAAGGTGATATTTCCGAAGTAGCTGACCGAATTTTAAATGCCTTTTCAAGCCCCTTTGATTTAAAAGGGAATGAAGTATTTATTAAACCAAGCATCGGGATTAGCCTGTTTCCGAATGACGGGATTGATGTCGATACACTAATTAAAAACGCCGATACGGCGATGTATAAATCAAAGGAACTACACGGAAATAATTTTCAATTCTATCAAGAATCAATGGACCGCATCAACCTCCGCAGTGTGAAGGTCGAAAATGCGCTTCATAAAGCCTTGGATAATGAGGAATTTGTCCTGCATTACCAACCACAGATTAACTCGAAGACGAATGAAGTTATTGGTGTTGAAGCACTAATCCGGTGGATTCACCCAACAATGGGACTTATCTCACCTGCGGATTTTATTCCAGTGGCAGAAGAAACGGGGTTAATTGTCCCAATCGGAGAATGGGTGCTTCGAAATGCTTGTAAACAAATCAAGGCATGGCATGAGATCGGATTTTCGAATATAGTTGTTTCGGTTAATTTGTCAGCTCGTCAATTTGAGAAGCAAAATTTAGTTGAAATCGTCAAAGAAATTTTAGCTGAAACCAACTTGCATCCTAAATTCCTAGAGTTAGAGCTTACTGAAAATATGATCATTAAGAATACAAAATCGACGTTAGAAACGATGGAAAAATTACGTGAGCTTGGAATTAAAATGTCCATTGATGATTTTGGAACTGGTTACTCGTCTTTAGGATATTTAAAGAACTTTCCGATAAACACACTGAAAATTGATCGATCTTTCGTTCACGATGTTGCCGCTGATACAGCCAATGCAGCAATCACAAATACGATCATCACTTTAGCTGGTAATTTAAGCTTAAATGTCATAGCTGAAGGGGTCGAAACAGAAGACCAAAAAAACTTTTTGTCTTCAAAGGGGTGTTTCCTCATGCAAGGATTTATGTTTAGTCCACCGATTAAAGCTGAGGAATTTTTGGCGAAATATTTTATTCATGAGGAAGAAGAAATATTTTGAACTAAGGAGACTGCGATGAAAGCCGTACGTGCTGTATTACATTTTCTTAAAAGAGGCGGAGTTAAATACGTATTCGGTATACCAGCAGGGTCGGTTAATGCCTTTTTTGACGAATTGTATGATATGAAAGACCTAACGCCAATCATCGTCAAGCATGAGGGGGCAGCTTCGTATATGGCTGCTTCTTATGCCAAATACGTGAATGGTTTAAGTGTTTGTATAGCCAGTAGTGGCCCAGGAGCAACTAATTTAATTAGTGGCTGTGCCAATGCCATGCGAGAGCATTTACCTGTCTTGTTTTTAACTGGCGCTGTGCCTGTTTCAACGGTTGGGTTAAATGCCTCGCAAGAGCTTCATGCCGAGCCTATCTTCCGTTCAATTACGAAATATAGCGTGACGGTCAATGACTCTAAAGATTTGTTGACAGAAGTAGCAAAGGCTGTGGAAATTGCAGTCAGTGGCGTACCTGGCCCGGTTCACATTGCGATGCCAATTGATGTGCAGCTTGATCAAGTAGATTTGGCAACAATTCCACCATATCCGAAGCGGACTCAAATCTATCCGGACATGACAACGATTAAACAAGCAGCGATCGCCCTCATTAGTGGAAAAACAGGTTATATTTTTGTCGGACAAGGTGCCAGAGGTTCAGTTCCGGCACTTTTAGAAGTTGCTGAAATGCTACAATGGCCAATCATTGTTACTCCTCAGGGGAAAGGGCTCATTCCTGATGACCATCCTCTGTTTGCTGGTGTTTACGGCTTTGCTGGGCATGAATCAGCCTCCAAGCTACTTAGTGAGGGTGACGGCAAGATTTTGCTCATTGTTGGCTCTAGTCTAGGAGAAACTGCGACGAATAATTGGAATAGTTGCATAACCAAAGACCGTGTCGTGATCCAGCTTGATTTTGACAGTACGGTTTTTCGTAGAAAGTATGAGGTGGATATTCCGATTCTAGGTGACATTGATTTAAGCTTGCTTTATTTAAGCGAATATCTCAAGGATTTGGGCTTAACAATGAAAAGTGAAATACAACCTGAAAAAAGTACTTACCAATCTTCAAAAGAATATAATTCTCAGGACGTGCTATTAAAGCTTCAGGAGCACTTGCCAGCTGCAACCCGCTATACGATAGATATCGGAGAGTTTATGGCCTATGTTGTTCACTATATGAATGTATTGGAATCGGACACCTTTGATATTAATATCCACTTTGGGGCAATGGGGCAAGGAATTGGCGCTGCCTTTGGTTCTAAGCTTGCTGAACCCGAAAGACCTGTTGTTTGTATTACAGGAGATGGCTGCTTTTTCATGCATGGGATGGAGATGTTAACTGCCAAGGAATATAAACTGCCAATTCTTTTTGTCATTATGAATAATGCTCGTTTAGGAATGGTTTATCACGGACATTCGTTACAATACCAGCGAGCGCATCCTCGGTTTGAGCAGCAACCGGTAAATATCACTGCGATGGCAGAAGCTTTAGGAATTCCTAGTATCCGTGTTGAAAGCATGGAAGATATTAATAAATATATTATTAACCATCTAATGAGCTTTAATGGTCCTACAATTTTAGAGATATCTTTAGTAGATGAAAATACACCACCAATGGGAGAACGCGTAAAGTTTCTCTCATCATTTGGAAAGCAGTAACTGAAGCCCTTGTTAAAGGGCTTTTTTAAATTTATAAGAACCGGAAAAATCTATTATCCTTTTAGTGTGTTTAACTTTGAGCGTCTTCTACTCCGAGGTTACTCGGAGCAATGATGCAATGGAGTCGCTTCAAGGATGTACTTGGCACGAGGTCAATGTTTTGCCCGTGTAAAGCGTAAAAGAACATTTCAACGGTCAAAAGCAGATGCTTGCATGGCTAGGTTTTCTTATTCGCCACTTAACGCCTTCAAGTAGCTCTTCTGATCTAACGTTTTTTCACCATTGATACAGGCTTCGATATATTCGCGTAAGCGTTGGTTTTGCTGGAACATTTGCTCATTCGCAGCTGTTAAATATTCTACTTTTACATGACTAGGTTGGTTTAAATTTTGGGTCGAGTCAATGCGTTCTTGCATTTTTTCAACAGTCAAACTAAGTTCTATTAAGTGATCAATGAAGTGCTGACGTTCTTTTTCAAGTCTTTTTAGGCGATTTTCAATCGTTTCAAGTCGATCTTCGCTCATATTATCACCTCCCGAATGAAAATCCTCGTAAAAGATGTATGAAAGAAGCCCAACATTTATGCTTTCTAAACCTCTGACCTCACTAATTAAATTGGCAACGAATATAATATCGGAAAGCTGAGATAGATGGGGGAAATAGGAGTGGATGATCAACAAAAACAAGTAATCGGAGCTTGGATTGATGCAATAGGGACAATTATCTCAGCGGTTGGTGAATTGAGGGAATTAGCTGGGTTGAATGACATCAATAAAAAGTTGGTGGCTATAGGTGATGCCTTGCAAGCCGTTGGTCCAATGATCATTGGAACGGCGCAAATTGACGACCCGTTGAATTTTGCGGGCAACTGGATTGACGGAGCTGGTGCTGCAGCTGCTTCTCTTGGTGCTTACCGTGAGTATATTGGTGTTGGTGATGAAGAAGGAAATCTTCGAATTGAGTTTCTAGGTTATATTTTTCAATCGATGGGGGCTTCACTTAGTGCTTTAGCAGACTATTTAGCTGGTGAAGATGAACTTGCTGTTGGAAATGCCCTGCAAGGCCTAGGCGCAGGTCTTGAAGCGATAGGTGCCATATATTTATTAAGTGATAGAAAGCAGGAAGGCCAGCCGATTACAGCACTAGGAGCGATCCTACAAGCCATTGGTTCAAACTATAATGCTGTTGTCGTAACGCGGGATTTTTTGAGGGAATAAAAAATGATAAGAGAGAAAAACCTCTCTTACCATCTTCTAATGTCTATTCAATTGTAAAATTGATTTCCTGACTATCATCGATTTCTTTTTTAGATAGTCGATGTTTTACGTCTGTTTTGATTGTAAACGTGCCTGGAGTTGTTGCTAACCAGTTGTAGTAGCTTTGCTGAGAATAATCTTGGACCACAAGCCACTGTGTGCCATCAAAAATAGAAAAACGATAGAGATGTTCTGTTGGTACCTTTGATTGAGCAGTGAATTTGATTTCTGTATTTGAAGGCTGTGGGCTACTCTTATCAACATCAATCGATAGCAATGATGCTTCATTAAAGACAGTGAACGCGCTCACTTGCTGACTATCATAACCTTTCTTAGAGAGTTTATGCTTTACTTGTACTTTGACTTGGTAGGCTCCAGCCTCCGCAGGCTTCCACGCTGCTGTTCTCTTCGTAGAGAAGTCTTGAAGAGTGATCCATGTACTTCCATCAAACACTAAAAACTTGAAAAGATTATTAGCATCGTCATTCGATTCTGCCGTGACTGTTATAGAAGTATTATTAGGCTGCGGGCTCACGTTATTAAACGAGACCGTTTTTATTGATGCTTCATCAAAGACAGTAAACTCACTTACCTGCTGACTATCATAGCTTTTCTTCGAATGTTTATGTTTAACTTGAACTTTTATTTGATAAGCGCCAGCCTTCGTAGGTTTCCAAGCGGCTGTCCTTTTTGTAGAGAAATCCTGAACAGTGACCCATTTGCTTCCATCAAATACTAGAAACTTGAAAAGGTTGTTCGCATTATCATTCGATTGCGCCGTGATTGTCACAGATGTATTCTTAGGCTGTGGGCTCACTTTATTAAACGAAACAGTTTTAAGCGAAGCTGGGCTAAAGATCGTATAATCAATGACGCGTTGACTATCATAGCTCTTTTTAGATAGCTTATTCTTTACTTGTACTCGAACCTGGAAAGTGCCAGCTTTTGTCGGCTTCCAAGTAACTGTATTTTTAGAAGAATAATCTTGTAAAGTTACCCATTTCGTCCCGTTGTAGTAAGAGAATTTAAATAGGTTATCCGTGTTCTTGTTTGACTGAGCCGTCAAGTTTATCGTTGTGTTGCTAGGCTGAGGGCTACTTTTACTTGTAGTAAATGTAGTGACTTTTGCCGCTGTATAGACAACATAGTTGAGTACCTTCTCATCTTCAAACGACTTTTTTGAATTCTTATTTTTTACCTGGACTTTAACTTTATAAGATCCCGACTTTTCAGGGGTCCAAGTCAGTTTATTGTTGGTTGAAAAGTTACGAAGCGTCGTCCACTTTTTACCGTCATGGACCATAAACTTGTACACAGGATTTGTCCCACTATCAAGATTAGCCGTAACAGCGATTGAGGTTTTAGACGGCTGGGGACTAGTTTTGTTAACCGTTACATTTTTAAGTTTACTTGTGAAAACATAGCCATTTGCAGTAGCTATTTGCTGAAAGCTTTGTTTTGAATTTGTGATAATAACGGGAGTGTTCACTGCGACCCGATCGAATAACCAGCGAATATCTTCATTATACATACGGATACATCCCGCACTTGCATATGTACCAATTGAGCTTGGATTATTATTTCCGTGTATCGCATAGGTTGTTCCATAAGTACCTCGTGCATTTAAGCCTAACCACCGGTCACCTAACGGGTTGGAGGGGTGACCACCAGGGATATTATTTGTATAATAAGGTCGATTTTTAATCATATTAACAATCTTGAACTTTCCCTCTGGTGTAAAACTATTTTCTCTACCAGTTGCTACTTTAAATGTCTTTTCTAGTTTGCCTTGATTATAAAAGGCTAATTGATTGTTACTTTTATTAACAATGATCATTTGTTGTCCATTTGCAAATACATTTGAACTGCCGACAACCAGTAAAAATAGTAATAGAAAAAAGGAAAATAGTTTTTTCATAGATTCACCCCACAATTTGATAGAATATTAAAACAAGTGTAAGTTACACTTACGGAAATATTTGTAAAAAAGTGGAATAGAATTCAGAAAATTTTTCGACAAAAATATTAGTAGATAATAATAGAAAAAAACTCTAGCAGGCACTGCGCCCTTACTAGAGTTTTTTTATTCTTATCTAAGACCTAACTATTCAAGATTATCTTCTACGGTTTTAACCTGGTGTTCTAGGGTCATTGGTTTATCAATGCGGTCGTCAATAGAGATATTTGTGACGACTCGCTGGGTACCGTTGGTGATCTCGTTTTTATGAATGAGTTTGGCAACTTCCATGATCTCATCTAAGTTACCTTCAATAACTGTAGCGGTTGGAGTTACCTGATAGTTTAATCCTTTTTCTTTAATAATGTTTACGGCTTCAGTAACATTGCTACTAAAACTTGGGGTATCCGAACCAACGGGGACGACACTAATTTCTAATATTGGCATGAAATTTCACTCCTTTTCAACATTGGTCAATTATGACCTATGTAATAGGTTTTGCATTTTCTACTTTCTTAACCAACCTAAATATTCTTTTAACTGAGTGAAATGCAGTTGCGATGGTTTTTACACAACTTAGTAGCGGTGGTGAAATTCATTTCTTTCACCAGAAAGGGGTTTATTCTGTAACGTTCTCAGAAACAATACTACATAGATATATTTGCTAATTTATGATATAACTAAAATTATTATTTAGAGACTGAGTGAATTTCATAGTTACAGAAATTGAGCCATTTAAATGGCGGAAATAATGAATGATGAAATTCAATAAAATGGAGAAAGGTTGGTATTTGATGGAGAATAAATCGAGCAGTTCAAATTTTATTAAACATATCGTCGTGGAAGACTTAAAAGCTGGAAAGTACAATGAAATTGTCACGCGCTTTCCACCAGAGCCGAACGGATACTTACATATTGGACATGCAAAATCAATCGTACTTAATTTTGAATTGGCAGACGAGTTTAAAGGAAGAACAAATTTACGCTTTGATGACACAAATCCTGTAAAAGAAGATGTGGAATTTGTTGAGTCTATTAAAGAAGATGTAAAATGGCTAGGGTTTGAATGGGATGGCCTATTTTTTGCGTCTGATTACTTTGATACGATGTATGAAAAAGCAGTTCTTTTGATTAATAAAGGACTAGCTTATGTTGAGGATCTTTCACAGGAAGAAATTCGCGCCTACCGTGGAACGCTTACTGAGCCAGGAAAAGAAAGTCCATCTAGAACTCGTTCAGTTGAGGAGAACCTAGATCTTTTTGAACGAATGAAAAATGGAGAATTTCAAAATGGAGAGAAAGTTCTCCGTGCAAAAATCGACATGGCTTCACCGAATATTAACTTACGAGATCCAGTCATTTACCGGATCTCCCATGCAACACACCATAATACTGGTGACAAGTGGTGCATTTATCCGATGTATGCGTTTGCTCACCCATTAGAGGATGCGATCGAAGGTGTCACTCATTCGATTTGTACGTTAGAGTTCGAAGACCAACGTCCGTTTTATGACTGGGTCGTTGAGCAATGTGAGATGGAAGCAACGCCACGTCAATATGAGTTTGCGCGCTTAAACTTAACTAATACAGTAATGAGCAAACGAAAGCTGAAGCAGTTCGTCGATGAGAAAATTGTTGATGGCTGGGACGATCCACGGATGCCAACAATTTCAGGCTTAAGAAGAAAAGGTTATACACCTGAGGCAATTCGAACGTTCTGTCGTGAAATCGGCGTTTCTCGTGCCTTTAGTACGGTTGATGAGCAAATGCTTGAGCATTTCATTCGTGAAGACTTGAAGTTAAAAGCACCACGAACAATGGCTGTATTAGCTCCACTAAAAGTTGTCATTACCAACTATCCTGAAGGACAAGTGGAATGGCTTGACGCAGAAGTGAATCCTGAAAACGAAGAAATGGGTACGCGCCAAATTCCATTTTCTCGCGAAATTTATATTGAGCAAGAAGACTTTATGGAAGATCCACCAAAGAAATACTTCCGTTTATTCCCGGGAAATGAGGTTCGCTTAAAGCATGCGTATTTCATTAAATGTGAGGAAGTTATTAAAGATGAGGCAGGCAATGTTGTTGAGCTTCGCTGTACGTATGATCCAGAAACGAAGAGTGGTACTGGCTTTACTGGACGTAAAGTTAAAGGGACGCTTCATTGGGTTGAAGCAACGCACGCCAAAGAAGTAGAATTTAAACTTTACGAGCCGCTAATTCTTGATGATGCTGGGGATGAAGGGGAAGATAAGAACTTCCTTGATAAGGTTAACCCTAACTCATTAGAGGTTTTAAAAGGCTATGTTGAGCCAAATATGGCAGATGCTAAAGGCCATGACAAGTTCCAATTCTTTAGACACGGCTATTTCAACGTTGATCCGAAACAATCGACGAGCGACAACCTTGTCTTTAACCGAATTGTTTCGCTGAAGAGTTCGTTTAAGTTATAAGATAGAAAAGCGCAAAGCGCCCTAGGAAAAAGTGTATTGCTTTTTTTCAGAAAGCCTAAAGATAGACATGAAATAATAAAAACCAAGTCTTAGAAGTGTTTCTAAAGACTTGGTTTTTTAGTGTGTTTAGAAGGTCATTTGCTTGCATTAGGAGCGTAGCCGAGCAAGGCTTGGCTCTTCACGTATATCGTGAAGTTTGTAAACTAAATGAGGCAGAGGGATATATACGAAGCAGTAGGTTTTATGCTCGGTTTACTTTATCGACCCAGTTTCGGACTACTTTTCTATTTATGAGCCTGCTCCATTCCTTAGCCTAGGTTCGGAATACTTTTCTAATTATTAGCTAGATCCATTCCGAACTTGACTTTAACGGTCAAAATGCAAAAGATATATAATCATATTTTAGCCTACCAAGTCTTGCAGGGGGGCGGGCCCATCACCCCATGCACAATATCTTAGATAAAACATTGGCATAAAAAGGACGACGCTACAATAGTAATTTACTAAACAACTATGTTTGAAAAATACTTTTAAAACATAGTTGACGGATAGGAATTATAGGTGTATTATTTGTTAATAAATTCAAAAAATGGAGGGGATAAACGTTGACAACCTTATTAATCTTATTAAACATTGCTATTTTATTAGTAGTTATCGTTGGTTTGTATGTCATGCAAAAGAAACATGTTTCATTTTCTAAGCGGGTATTTACCGCACTCGCGGTCGGAATTATTTTTGGTCTAATTTTACAATTTGTTTATGATCCAAAATCAGAGGTCATTCAAGTTACATCAGACTGGTTTAGCCTAGTTGGAACAGGTTATATCCGCTTTTTACAAATGATTGTAATGCCATTAATTTTTGTTTCCATTTTAGCTGCGTTTACGAAAATGAAAATCGCATCGAATTTAGGAAAGATCAGTTTATTAATAATTGGAATGTTGATTGCAACAACTGTCATCTCAGCAGTAGTTGGAATTGGGACAACAATTACTTTTAATTTAGAAGCAATTCAAATTGAACAGGGGGATGCTGAGCTAGCGCGAGGCGACTCACTAACAAATACGTATAGCAGTAATTTAGAAGGAAAAACATTACCGAACCAAATTTTAGAGCTGTTACCGCGCAACCCATTCTTAGACTTTACAGGTGCACGTGCAACATCAACGATTGCCGTAGTTATCTTTGCCGTATTCTTAGGAATTAGTTACCTTGGAGTTGCTAGAAAAGAACCTGAGCATGCCGAAATGTTTAAGAAAATCATCGATAGCGTTTATGCAATTGTGATGCGTGTTGTTACACTAATTCTTCGTTTAACGCCATACGGTGTTCTGGCAATTATGACAAGAACCGTGGCAACAAGTGATTTAAATGCAATTTACAGTTTAGGGAAATTCGTTATTGCTTCTTATGTAGCGTTAGGAATTATGTTCGTGATCCACTTATTAATCTTAATGGGTGTTGGCTTAAATCCAGTCACATACATGAAAAAGGCCTTCCCAGTATTAGCATTTGCTTTCACTTCACGTACAAGTGCAGGGGCGCTTCCAATGAACATTGCTACACAAAAGAAATTAGGTGTATCAGATGGAATTGCGAACTTTGCAGGGTCATTTGGTTTATCGATTGGACAGAATGGGTGTGCCGGTGTATATCCTGCCATGCTAGCGGTAATCATTGCACCGACAGTAGGTATTAATCCGTTAGACCCTGGTTTCCTAGTCATGTTACTAGCGATTGTTGCGATTAGTTCATTTGGTGTTGCAGGAGTAGGGGGCGGCGCGACATTTGCAGCGCTACTCGTATTATCAGCCATGGACCTTCCAATTGCCTTAGCTGGTTTATTAATCTCGGTTGAGCCACTAATTGACATGGGCCGTACAGCATTGAACGTAAGTGGCAGTATGACTGCAGGCCTTGTGACAAGTAAAGTAACAGGAGAAATTGATACAGAGGTTTACAAAGACCCAGAACAACAAATTGAAATTTCTGCTTAAAAATAGAGGGAGGCTGACACTAGGGTGTCAGCCCTTTCTTGGTTTTTGGCTAGTTTGCCGAATAAATTAAAAAGTTGTTCGAATAACTGTAAAAGTTGTTCGAATAACTTCAAAAGTTGTTCGAATAACTCAAAAAGTTGTCCGAATAACCCCATATTCCAACCAAACCCAAATAAAAAACCGGGCACTCAGCCCGGTTTATCTCAAATTTATCGGTACAAACTTCGGCTTTCGCTCACGAAACGTTGTAACATACTTAAAACCAGCCTTCCCTAGTAATTCATAGCCTAAATCTAAGTGTTTTCCAACGAAATGTTTGCTGTGAGCATCGGTTCCAACCGTGATAATCTCACCGCCAACATCCTTGTAAAGCTTGAGGAACGGTAAATCTGGCAAAGCGCAATCAATCCGATAACGAAATCCGGACATATTTACTTCAATGCCGCGCTCAGTCTCAATTAGAGCTTTAAATGTATCTTCGATGATGTCATAATAATTTTTCCACTTCACGTCCGCCCAATGAGCCTTAACATAGTGCAAGTAACGCTTTATCAATGTCAGATGACCTAACACATTAAAATCCTTGAACTCCTTAACATATTGATTAATTGTTAAAAAATAAGTCTCTACAGCCTCGTCTAACGTTTTTTCTTTAAAGTAGTCGCCATTATGTAGATCGAGATCGTCTGCCAAATGAACCGAGCCAATAATAAAATCAAAATAATGACTGTTTGCAAACTCCTTATTTTCTAAATGTTTAAAGGGGTGGATCCCAATCTCGACCGCCTTCAAAACCGTTAGCTTCTCGCGATATTTTTCTTGAATTACTTCAACCGCTTTAGCGTATTCTTGATAGTCAAAATCAAAAATCAAATCACAGTTTGGATAAAAGTAATCAATATGCTCCGTGAAGGCAATTTCCTTTACCCCTGCAGCAATGGCTGCATCACAAGCATCCTCAAGCTTCATTTTTGAATCCGCACTAAATAGCGAATGTACATGATAATCAAACATAATAATAACCCTCTCCGAAGTGTTTGTTCTATTCTATCACAAATAATACAAAAATTCAGAATGTAGCACGCTATTATCGAAGCCGACGCGTCTGGATATATAAATCTAGATCCTCGTTCTTCCCAGTAACAATTAGATCCCGGATGATTTTTGCAAGGACCATACTATAGACAGTGCCATTATCACCATAGCCGTAAAGAAAATAACTGTGAGGATACTCATCATAGATCCCTAGGATCGGCATGCCATCATGCGTACCACCATAGAAAGCACCTAAATAGTACTCGGCTTCAATTTCAATGTTAGGGAATAGCTTATTGAATTCTTGAACTAATTGGTCGCGCTTATTAAGAATCATCGAGTCGCGGCGATCAACAAATTCCGTTGTTTCGTCGAGACCGCCAAAAATGACTCGATCATCGTGTGTCGTCCGCATGTAAAAATAAGGCCGCGCTGTTTCCCATATCAGTGTGCGGTTGTACCAAAACTCTTTTAGCGGCTGCGTGACAATCGCATAGGAGCTAGTAACAGCGGCATTTTTTTCTTTATTAATTTCTAAATTCTCATAGCCAGCAGCGTAAATAATTTTTTTTGCTGTAATTGACCTTTGATCCGTCGTAAAAAAATGGACCGTACCATCATCCTCATATTTTTTGCGAATTACTTCAGTATGCTCATAAATTCTAACACCGTTCGCCTTTGCTTTTTCTAATAATCCATAGTTGAACGCTAACGGATTTAATTCTGCATCATTAAGAGAATAGATAGCTGCAGGCGCCCTAAACGGGTAATGTAGACCTACTTTTTCTTCGTTGAAAAATTCAACTTGAAAACCATGCTTTTTTAACAGTTGAAACTCTTTCTCGATTTTTTCGACGTCATCTGAAGAACTAGCAAAATAGAGACTATCTCGTCTCATGAAATGACAATCAGTTGGTAACTTTTTCGCTGCAACCTCAATTTCATTGATTGCTTTTTGGCAAAGCTTAAGATGACGCGTCGAGCGTTCTTCACCAAATGTCTGACAAAGTTCAAAAAACATTTTGTCTCCAGAATATTGAATTAAGGCTGTGTTGGTCGTCGTACTTCCTGAGCCAATTTCACGTTTATCAACAACAATAATATCTAGATCTCCTTCAGATAAATAATATGCGCATTGTGCGCCAGAACTACCGCCACCAATGATTAAAACGTCACAGGTAACGTCTTCCTCCAACCGCGGATAGCTTGGTTTATTCGTAATTGTTGTCGGCCAATAAAACTTGCCACTTTGTAAATCCATTTAGCTACAACTCCTTAAAAAATTCTCCCTTATGTAGTCTCTCCAGTAAAAAATAAAAATTAATCCTTTGCTTTAATTGTTAATAAGTAGTAAGATAGGTAGGTTGCTTTCTTTTTATGAATTTCATGGATAAAAAATCAATTTTGAGGGAATGAATGAAATGATATGCAACAAAATTAGAAACAATCGTTTCTAATGGGCGGTTATGGGGTTGACTAGATGGAGGATTAAATTCTCCCGTGGTAAGTGCTCTGATTTTGGGCACTCTATTTTTATACTTAGTTGTATGAAAGCTAGTTATTCAATGACCTGGTTGTTGTTCATTCAGCAACCAGGTGGGGAAGGTTTAGTATGTCAACCTCTTATACCGCCCGTCAGAAGGGATAAAAAAACAATCAAAAGGAGAAATGAATTTGGCAACTTTTAACGACTTTGGTTTAGACCAAAAAATTATTCGCGCAATATCAGATATGGGATTTGAGGAAGCAACACCGATACAAGCTCAAACGATTCCTACAGCAATCGCAGGAAAAGATTTAATTGGGCAAGCGCAAACAGGAACAGGGAAAACAGCAGCATTTGGTATCCCACTTATTGAAAAAGCTGATACTAGTCAAGCTGATATTCAATCAGTTATTCTTACACCAACAAGGGAATTAGCAGTTCAAATCGCCGAAGAAATAAACAAAATCGGTCAATACAAAGGTGTAAAAGCATTACCGATTTACGGTGGGCAAGATATCAGCCGTCAACTTAGAGCATTAAAGCAAAGACCACAAATTGTTGTTGCAACACCAGGACGATTTATGGACCATATGCGTCGTAAAACGATTAATCTTCAATCAATTAGTATTGTTGTTCTTGATGAAGCAGATGAAATGTTAAACATGGGCTTTGTTGAAGATATTGAAACAATCTTAAAAGAGGTTCCTGAATCTCGCCAAACATTGCTGTTCTCAGCAACGATGCCTAAACGTATTCAAGTGCTTGCTCAAAAATTCTTACGTGAGCCTGAATTTATTACCGTAAAAGCAAAAGAAATGACAGTAGAAAACATTGAACAACAATATATGGAATTAGCAGAAAAGCAAAAGTTTGATGCTCTTTGCCGTATGCTTGATATTCATACACCTGATCTTGCGATTGTCTTTGGTCGTACAAAGCGTCGTGTTGATGAGTTATCAGAAGCGCTACTAAAACGTGGCTACATTGCTGAGGGGATCCATGGCGATTTAAACCAAGCTAAGCGTGACAGTGTTATTCGTAAGTTTAAAGAATCAACAATCGAAGTACTTGTTGCAACAGACGTAGCAGCTCGTGGGATTGACGTAAGTGGCGTAACTCACGTTTACAACTTTGATATACCTCAAGACCCTGAAAGCTATGTTCACCGTATCGGTCGTACAGGTCGTGCTGGTAAAACTGGTTTAGCACTTATGTTTGTAACACCAAGAGAAATTGATCACTTGAAATCAATCGAAAAGATGACGAATCGTAAAATTAATCGTATCAATGTTCCAACTTTTGCTGAGGCAATTGAAGGACAACAACGCTTAACGATTGATAGGCTGTTAGAAACAATCCAAGAAAAAGAATTCTTAGCTTATAAAAATAGTGCAGAGCAGCTTTTAGAAGAAGTGGACTCAGTAACACTTGTAGCTGCAGCATTAAAAATGCTTGTTAAAGAGCCAAACACAACGCCTGTTAAAATTACTGGTGAAGCACCTCTTCGTGCTAAAAAGGCGAAGTTTGACGGTAAAAAAGGCGGCGGCGGTGGAAGTTACCGCGGCGGCAGTGGTGGTGGCGGTAGAGACCGTGACCGTGACAGAAATCGCGGCGGCGGTGGTGGCGGCAGTCGTACTCGTAAAGACGGCGAAGGCAGACCACCAAGAAATAATGCAGAACGCAGCTTTAAAAAGCGCAATAGAACGAAAGCATAATTTAAATAACAAAGAAGAGCTGGTCCAAGTGGATCAGCTTTTTTTTACAATGTTGCAAACTTTAATTCGCCTCTGTAAATTAGTAACTAATAGGTATTTTGATAAAAGGTGGGAAAGGCATTGAAAAGACTAGAAGCTGTGATCTTCGATTTGGATGGTGTCATCGCAGATACGGTTGAACTATATTACTTAGCCGGGAAACGGTTAGCTGATGAACTTGAGGTCCAGTATGACCGCGGTTTAAACCAAAAACTTCAAGGGCTAAATCGCTATACCGGTGTAGAGATGATGTTAGGTGACAAACTTAAAGAATATTCGAGAGAGCAAATCCGTGTATTCGGCGATCAAAAAAGTGATTATTATCGGGAACTAATAGGAACATTATCAGCGGAGCACATTTTACCAGGGATGAAAGAGTTTCTTGAGGAATTAAAAAAGGCGGGAATAAAAACTGCGATTGCTTCGTCAAGCTCGAATGCTGTTGTCGTTATCGAAAAGCTAGGAATAAGTGAACTGATCGACCATATCGTTGATATTACCAAATTGAAAAAAGGAAAACCTGATCCTGAAATATTTGTGACCGCCGCACAAGCACTGCAAGTACCAGAAGCGAACTGCGTAGCAATTGAAGATGGCGAAGCAGGGTTGTCAGGCATTTTACAAACAGACATTTTTGCCGTAGGAGTTGGAGAACATAAAGCGATGCAGCAAGCCAATTGGAACGTGTCCAGTACGAAAGAACTTACATTAGATACACTTAGAAAGAAATTAGAGATAAAAAAATCCTCTTAGTTGCTTTTTAGGAAAAAAGAAGGTTGCTTTTGCATTCTTTATTATTAAATTGAGTATTCTGCTTGCATTGCAATCCGCTAACCAATATGGCAACATAATATGAGAATTTATTAGCTAAAGGAGGACGTTAAAGTGGGCAAGGGTGTTATTTGCTTAGGTGAAGCGTTAATTGATTTTATTCCGATGGATAGTACGAATTTGAATTACATAAAGAGTCCAGGTGGCGCTCCGGCAAATGTTGCGGTAGGGTTAGCTAGGTTAGGAATTAATACAACGTTTCTAGGTAAAGTTGGTGACGATGTTTTAGGCCATTTTTTACGAGATGTCCTTAAGAGAGAAGGGGTTTGGACCGACCAGCTATTCTTTTCTAAGGAAGTTCGGACTGGGGTTGTCTTCGTTACATTAGCTCATAACGGTGAACGTAACTTTGATTTTTATATTAATCCAAGTGCAGACCGTTTTTTAGAGGAAAGCGATATTAATGAAAATGTTTTTAAGATGAGTAAAATTCTTCATTATGGATCGATTAGCTTAATCAGTGAGCCATCGAGATCAGCAACAATTAAAGCGGTTAAGGTCGCTAAGGAAAATGGTTTAATCGTATCTTATGATCCTAACTTACGCCTTGGGCTATGGGGAAGTGCTGAACAGGCTCGAGAAATGATTGTTTCAATGCTAGGTGAAGTTGATGTTTTAAAGATCTCTGAGGAAGAATTAGAATTTATAACTGGTGAAACAGAGATTGACCAGGGAATTGCTGCATTAGCTCAATACAACATTCCACTTGTATTCATTACGTTAGGTGCAGAGGGAAGCTATGTTTTTGTAAACGGTGAAAAGGCTCATGTTGAAGCGATGAAAGTAGACGCTGTTGATACGACTGGTGCTGGAGATGCCTTTGTTTCGGGTATTTTATATAAGCTGCAAAAGCGCGGCAAAGGGATTATGAATTTATCTTTAGAAGAAGCGAAGGAAATTGCCGAGTTTGCCAGTGTCTCCGGTGGCCTAGCTGCCTCAACCAAAGGTGCAATGACCGCCCTCCCAACAATCAGACAAGTGAAGGATATACTAGAAGCTAAGTAGAGGCAATGAATTTAAGTGTAGAGTTAAGGTTTAAAAGGCCTCGAAGCCCTCACAACTCAAAACTCTACACTCAAAACTGCACCTTAGTCTCTCACATCATACTTACCATCAATTTCCTTGGCCCATTGCAGATCCTCGTCAGTTGTGGCAATGTCTTTCTTTGGTGTTTGCGGCAAACTATTTTTGTTTCTGTCACGTGTTTTTTGTTTACGAGCACGTCCCATTTGTATCAGCTCCTTTCTAATTTCTATTTTCTGCGGAGAGTAGCAGGGATATGTAACGAAAAATTATTGGGAGGATGTATATTTCTCGCATTTTTTTCTGAAAATAGGTTTGACGACACTTGTAAGATTTGGTATGATAAACAACAATAAAATTTAATAATAGATGTTCAAAAAGGAGGACGACAAGAGGTAAAAAGATCGAGGAAGCGTAGTTCTGAGAAACGGAGCGTATAGAGACAATACGTGAGTATCGGAAGAACAAGCTGACGAAGAGATTTGCCGCCTATTGTTTCCGGACTTTTTGTACTTACTATATAGAACTGTGAAGGACGAATAGTAGTTAAATTAAGCTTCCCAAGCGAGCTAGGGCCGGTGAGAGCCTAGCGAAGACATTTAACGAAACGGCAGTCTGGAGTTTTTACGATAAAGTGGGTATATGATCCTGTATACCAACTAGGGTGGAACCGCGGGAGATAACTCTCGTCCCTAGGCTAGAAAAGCCTAGAGACGGGAGTTTTTTGTATTTATTTGGTGTCAGACACCGCTCGTGGACAAAATCGTTGCGTTTTCCACGCTAGGTGGACGATAACTAACTGTCGTTGAAACGGCTTTTCAAATAATTTATAAGAGGTGTTTACCTCAGGTGGAAAAACAGAGTAATTTGTCCATCTGGGGTGTCAGACACCAAAAAAGGACACCAAAAAAATCTATAAGGAGTGACTAAAATGTCAAATGTAACTATGGATCAAATCGTATCGCATGCGAAGCACCGTGGGTTTATCTTTCCTGGCTCTGAAATTTATGGAGGTCTAGCAAACACGTGGGACTACGGTCCACTAGGTGTGGAGCTGAAAAACAATGTAAAAAAGGCTTGGTGGCAAAAGTTTGTTCAGGAGTCACCTTACAATGTCGGACTTGATGCTGCAATCTTAATGAATCCTCGTACATGGGAAGCTTCTGGTCATATTGGTAACTTTAATGACCCAATGATCGACTGCAAAAAGTGTAAAGCAAGACATCGTGCAGATAAAATTATTGAAAATGCGTTAGATGCAAAAGGAATTGAAATGGTTGTTGATGGTCTTTCGTTTGAAAAGATGGAAGAGCTAATTCAAGAGCACAACATCGTTTGTCCTGATTGTGGGGCGATGGATTACACATCAATTCGTCAGTTCAACTTAATGTTTAAAACCTTCCAAGGGGTTACTGAAACAAGCACAAATGAAATCTTCCTTCGTCCAGAAACAGCACAAGGAATCTTCGTTAACTTTAAAAATGTTCAAAGAACAATGCGTAAAAAATTACCGTTTGGTATTTGCCAAATCGGTAAGAGCTTCCGTAACGAAATCACTCCAGGGAACTTCACGTTCCGTACTCGTGAATTCGAACAAATGGAGCTTGAATTCTTCTGTAAGCCTGGTGAAGAATTAAAATGGTTTGATTTCTGGAAAGACTCAGCCGACAAATGGTTAACTGGTCTTGGATTAACGAAGGAAAACGTTCGTATGCGTGATCACGCTGATGATGAGTTATCTCACTACAGTAACGCGACGACTGATTTTGAATATAAATTCCCATTCGGTTGGGGCGAGTTGTGGGGTGTTGCATCACGTACGAATTTCGACTTGAAGCAACATATGGAGTTTTCTGGTGAAGACTTCAACTATCATGATCAAGAAACGAATGAGCGTTTCATTCCTTATTGTATCGAACCATCATTAGGTGCTGACCGTGTGACATTAGCGTTCCTAATCGACGCCTATAAAGAAGAACAATTAGAAGACGGCACAAGCCGTACAGTCATGCAGTTGCACCCAGCTTTAGCACCTTTTAAAGCTGCAGTCTTACCTTTATCAAAAAAATTATCTGATGGAGCACAAGCGGTATTTGCTGATCTTGCGAAGAGTTTCATGGTAGATTATGATGAAGCTGGTTCAATCGGGAAACGGTACCGTCGCCATGATGAAATCGGTACACCATTCTGTATCACTTATGACTTCGACTCTCAAGAAGATAACATGGTAACAGTTCGTGACCGCGACACAATGGAGCAAACACGCGTCGCAATTGCTGACCTAAAGAGCTTCTTAGAAGCTAAAATGCAGTTTTAATATCTGTTTGAAAACCAAGCTTAGAATAACTGAGCTTGGTTTTTTATTTTTTAGAATCAAAACCATTCACAAACATGTCGATTTGTATATAGTAAATGTCATTGTAGCTTTTATTCTATTAAAATATAATATACTAGATAAACTACTCAGTCAGCATAAGAAAGCGGTGTAAGAATGAAGAGTATCAAAACAAAATTAGTAGTCTTTTTTTCAGTAGTAATCTTTATTGCATCAAGTTTGTTAGGTTTTTTTATTTTAAATAATGCAAGCAAATTAATCGTTGCTGAAGCAGAGTCGGGGTTACAATCAGTCGTACAGGAAGGAGCACGACTCACCGAAAGTCGAATTGATAATCGATTTACCTACTTAGAAGGGTTGGCAAATATTGACGCGCTTAGTGACCCGAATGAAGATATCATGACAAAAATGTCGATCCTACTTCAAAAGGTCGAAGATAGCGGCTACATAAGGCTCGGTGTTGCTGACTTAAACGGGAACCTTTATTTATCAGATAGCTATGGAATAAATAAGCAAATCGTCGATATTAGCGAGAGAGCCTATTACCAGCAGTCGCTTAAAGGTGAACGACAAATGATGCCGCCTTCCCTGAGTGTAAATTCCGACGATAACGGCGGTATGGTCATGGTGAGTTCAATTCCACTTTATAATAATAGTAGAATTATTGGCGTCTTAGTTGGCGTTGGGAGTGCCGATTTTATTAATAGTATTGTTGATGACATGAGTTATGGTAAAAATGGCTATGCGTACATCATTGATGGTAATGGAACCGTGATTGCTCATCCAAATCGAGACATGGTGACTGATCAATTTAACCCAATTGGTGCACAAGACGAGACCAAATCTGTTGGTGAATTATTTACAAAAATACTTGAGGAAAAAAGCGGTGTAAATGATTACTACTATAACGGTAACCACTTATATGCCGGATATGCGCCTATCGAAAATACCAATTGGACACTAGTTATTACAGCATTTGAATCTGAAGTGCTAGATGCACTACCTGGTCTGTCAGTTAAAGTTTTACTAATTACGCTAATTGTTTTAGTAATTAGCATTATCCTTACCTATATAATTGGCACTACTATTGCAAATCCAATTATTAACGTAATCAAACATTCTGAAAAAATAGCTAAGTTAGACTTAACCGAGGATGTACCAGAAAAGCTTCTTAGTAAAAAAGACGAAGTTGGAGAGTTATCTTTAGCATTGCAGACGATTACTGATAATTTAAGAGCTACTATCATTGAGATTACGAAATCTGCTGAGCACGTCTCAGCTTCTTCAGAGGAGCTAACTGCTACCTCACAGCAGTCAGCAAGTGCTGCAGAGGAAGTTGCGAGAACAGTGGCGGAAATTGCTAGTGGCGCATCAAGCCAAGCCCAAAGTACTGAAGAAGGCTCTGAAAAGGCTATCCAGTTAGGGGAAACGGTAGAGAAAGATCAGGCTTATTTACGAGAGTTAAATGAAGCATCTGAAAAAGTAAATATCGTTGTTGAAGCCGGCTTAGCTGAAATAGAGAATCTATTAAAAATCTCATTAGAGAGCAGCAAATCTACAAAAGAAGTTGAAGCAGGTATTATTAAGACCAATGCAAGTGCGCAAAAAATTGGCGAAGCAAGTAGTGTTATTGCGACGATTGCTGATCAAACAAACTTATTGGCTTTAAACGCAGCAATTGAAGCAGCACGAGCTGGTGAAGCTGGAAAAGGTTTTTCAGTCGTAGCTGATGAAATTCGAAAACTTGCTGAACAATCGACGAACTCTACGAAAATAATTGATGAAGTCGTTCGCGAGCTACAAGGAAATGCAAAAGCAGCAGTAGAAGTGATGGCTCACGTCTCTACAATTCTAATTGATCAAGAAGTAAGTGTGAAAGAAAGTAAGAAAAAATATGAAACGATCGCTATCGCTATGAAAGAATCTGAAGCTGCGGTTGAAAGACTAAATGTTTCAGGCGAAGAAATGGAAAAAATGAAGGATGCGATTATCGATACCCTTCAATCCCTTTCCGCTATCGCGGAAGAAAATTCTGCCTCAACGGAAGAGGTTTCTGCAACCATGGAACAGCAAACAGCAGCAGTTGAGGACATTTCACGAGCTAGTGAAGATTTATCAAATCTTGCCCAGGAACTACAAGCGGTAGTAACGAAGTTTAAGGTGTAAAAAAAGTGCCAGTTAGCTCATATTGAGACTGACTGGCATTTTCTTTATGAAAAATCCCGGAGCCGTTCCACCGTCGGCACATCTGCAGGAGCCCATTCTAACTGCATTAGATCAGCACTCTTAACCCAAGCTAGTTTTTCATGCTCTAAAGGTTTAGGTTCACCCTCGATGATCTCGGCTTCGTAGGTAGCTAAATTGACTAGGATCGCTGGGTATTGGTGACTGACTTCTTCTATAAGCTTCCCTACACAAATCGTGCATCCCAACTCTTCTTGAATTTCACGAACAAGTGCATCAGCAGGATCTTCACCTTCTCTAATCTTTCCTCCAGGGAACTCCCAAAGGTTTGGCATCGACATTACCGGTGAACGCAACGCGCATAAAATTTTGCCATCTTTGTTTTTAATCACGGCGCCAACAACATTTACAGTTTTCACTTAATCTAACCTCCAGATAACCTTTTTGTTGTCCTTCATTTTACTACTCAGTATAATAGAATAAGGTTGTTTTCTCAAAAAACGTTACTTTATAAATAAGTAGTTTAGTTTTTGAACATCAAGGTGTCAGGGTGTCTTTTCTTACCTATAACCTTATGAAATTTATGCAATTTGACCAACAATTCTGCGACGAGTAATCACAGGAACAATGTTTACGAAAAGAACCTAATATAAAAAAGGATTCAAGCCAATGAACTTATTGAACAATGACTGGGACGAAATATTACATAAGGAATTTCAAAAATCCTATTTTCAACAATTGCAACAAGTGTTAAAAGAGGAGACGGCAACGATTTTTCCGCCTGAGCAGGACCGCTTTAATGCGCTTCGTTATACGGGGTACCGGGCGACAAAGGTCGTCATCCTAGGTCAGGATCCATACCATGGCGAGGGACAAGCGCATGGGTTGAGCTTCTCTGTAAAGCTAGGTGTGAAAATTCCTCCAAGCTTAAAAAATATATACAAGGAATTAGCAGCTGATCTAGGTTGCCCAATTCCGGACCATGGCTGCCTAGAATCCTGGGCGAAGCAAGGGGTGCTTTTACTCAACACAGTGCTGAGCGTGCGCGAAGGCTTACCGAACTCACATAAAGGTCTTGGGTGGGAAACATTTACTGACCAAGTGATTAGCTGCTTGAATGAACGAGAAGAGCCTCTCGTTTTTATCCTCTGGGGCAAGCACGCGGCAAAGAAACGGGAGCTGGTCAACAAACCGCATCATTTAATTATCGAATCGCCTCATCCGAGCCCGTTTTCGGCTAATCGCGGTTTCTTTGGCAGTCACCCGTTTTCTCGTGCAAACCAATTTTTACAAGCGCAAGAAATACCAGTTATTGACTGGTGCATTCCGACACGTTAACATAAAGGTCAAAAGGGGGAGAAAACATGACAGTTATCGGATTTATTGGAATTGGTGTGATGGGGAAAAGCATGGCGTCGCATTTACTTAAGGCTGGTTACGAAGTGATTGTGTACAACCGTACCAAGGAAAAAGCAGTAGATGTCATTGAAGCAGGTGCTAAGTGGATGGATACTGTGAAAGAGGTTGCCCAAACGGCTGATGTGATTATTACGATTGTTGGTTATCCTCATGACGTTGAAGAGGTTTATCTGGGTGAGGAGGGCTTACTAAAACATGCAAAGCCTGGTACATACTTTATTGATATGACGACATCTAGTCCTTCTTTAGCGGCAAAAATTTATGATGAGGCGAAAAAACGTGAGATGCACGCCTTAGATGCGCCGGTTTCTGGCGGTGATATTGGAGCGAAGGAAGCACGTTTAGCGATCATGGTTGGTGGCGACGAAGCTGATTTTGAAGCAGTCTTACCGATTTTTGAAAAGATGGGTAAAAATATCATTCTTCAAGGTGGACCAGGTGCTGGTCAGCATACAAAAATGTGTAATCAGATGGCGATCGCCACAACGATGCTTGGTGTTTGTGAAGCGATTACTTATGCTGAAAAAGCGGGGTTATCGCCTGAGCGAGTGTTAAAAACGATTGAAACAGGTGCGGCTGGTAGCTTTTCACTTAGTGTGTTAGGTCCGAAAATGATTGCTGGTGACTTTGAACCTGGATTTTACGTGAAGCACTTTATTAAGGATATGACGATCGCTCTGAATTCTGCCCAGGAGCTTGGATTATTAACACCGGGATTGAAGCTTGCCAAGGAAATGTATGAAAAGCTTGCTGAAGCTGGTGAGGAAAACAGTGGGACCCAGGCACTGTATAAATTATATCAAAGTTAAGTGAATTTTTATGAAATCCAGTAACTAAAGATCGAGTTCTCACAAGCCTTAGATATAGGGCTTGTTTTTTTTATTTAAGAGTTCGTCACTAGTTTGTAAAAAAACAAGAGAAACATGAGAATTTTGTCGTTTTGTGCAACATTAGATTTCCTTTTTATACTATAATAGATCTAATGTATCATGGTAAGGAGTGTCCTTATGTTTAAAACATTAAAAGCGAAACTATTAACTTTCTTTTTATTAATAACACTTTTTCCGCTTTTGTTCTTAGGTTATATCTCCTATCAGTCACAAAAATATGAGCTTACGAAATCAATCGAACAATCATTAGTAACATTTTCTAGCGAACTAGCCCTAGATGTTGAGAAATTATTAACTGAACGGGTGTTAGACCTCCAGCATTTAGCATTGAATCCGGTTGTCATGGACCCAAATGCTACAACTGAAGAGATTACAGAGCAATTTCATCAATTCGTTAATGTCTATGATATTTATAAGGATACTATTTTTGTAAACCCTGAGGGGATTGTTTCGGTAAGCTTAATTGACCATGTCGTTGGCAATGATTTCACTGAACGAATTTGGTTCCAAGCGTCAATGCGAGGCGAGGTCTACATTTCGGATATTTATTTATCAACGGTTCTCCATGAACCGATTCTAGTCATGTCTGCGCCTGTATTCGATAAAAATGGCGAGGTTATAGGCGTGATTTCTCCAATGTTTGATTTAAATCATCTTTGGAAAACATTTAATAAGTTTTCGGAGCTTGAACAGGTGGCTGGGTTAGGAGGCTATGCCTTCTTAATGAACATAAATGGAGACATCATCGCTCATCCTGATCAGAGTAAAATATTAACTGAAAATTATTTAATAAAGAACAGTCTTACGACGGATCATTTAATTAATAAAAGTGACCAACGAAAAATATATTATAACGATGACAGTGATGTTGTCTTAGCCTACGAAAAAATTCGTAAATTAGTTGGTTTTGATGAGGAATGGTTTGTTGGAATCTCCGTTTCAAAAACGGCCCTTTTTGCACCACTTCAAAAGTTGCTTACTAATTACCTATTGATCATTGGTCTAGTTCTCCTTCTCACAAAGATTGCTATTTTTAAGCTATCTGATTTTATCGTTAGGCCATTGGCAAGCTTAGGGGAAGCAACGTCTGATATTGTCATTGGTAGACCAATTTCAGCAAAAATGAAAAACTCGTATGAGGAAATTAGTCGTTTAAATCACACCTTTCTGACTATGGCTGAAAAGCTAGCGGAAAGGGATCGTGCGGATAAAAAGTCTACATTGATTATTGAAACGACTGATAATGGAGTCATCGCGATAAATAAACAGACATTGCAGATAACGACGTTTAACCGGATGTGCGAAGAGTTGTTTCAGTTGAATAAGCATGAGGTTATTGGTCAAACGATTGGTGAGCTTTCAAAGCAATCAGAAAGCTTTCATCATTTCGTCATTGCTAGCAAGATACCTACATATCTAAATGAAGAAGCAAATAAAAAGTTTGAACTTGAATGTAATTTGAGACAGAAAGCCTATCATTTTTTCGTTAGTGTCTCCTCTCTTCCGTCTTTAGAAAATGAAGAGATGCATGACGAAATACTGCTAGTTTTGAATGACCTGACTGAAAAAAGGCAAATGGAGCGAGAACTACAACGTTCGGAACAGCTAAAGGTTGTCGGCGAAATGTCAGCGGGCTTAGCTCACGAGATTCGGAATCCGCTCTCAATTATCCGGGGCTTTATCCAGCTTTTTAGAAAAGAAGAAGAAGGCTCAAAAAAGGGGTATTACGATATTATTATTAATGAAATTGACCGAGTCAACAATTTCATCACGGATTTACTAAATATCGCTAATCCAAAGCCTGTGAATGATATGAAAGAGATCAATGTTGTTTGCTTATTGGAAGACTTATTACTTCTGCAATCTTCACAGCTTTATAAAAAGGGCATATCCGTTGTAAAAGAGTTTGAGCCACCGCCAGCGGTAGTTGTAGATTCTAGTAAACTTCAACAAGTATGTATTAACATTATTCAAAATGCGGTTGAAGCGATGCCAGAGGGTGGCACGTTAACTGTAGCTACGACACATTTAGTTCCAGAAAACAAAGTGTGTATTAGCATTTCAGATACTGGTCTAGGGATGGATAAGAAAACTCTTGAAAAGATAGGAACGCCATTTTACACGACTAAAGCAACAGGCACCGGATTAGGCTTAGCAACGAGCTACCGAATTATCGAGGAAATGAACGGGTCCATTGCGGTTACTAGTGAGATTAATAAAGGAAGCACATTTCATATCTACTTAAAAAGAGACTAATATTAGTCTCTTTTTGTTTACACGAACGCCTACATGTTATACTAATGGTAAATATTTCAGATAATAGTCAAGGAAGAGAGATCCGATGAATAATCATAGAATTCTTATCCATAATCGCAATCAATTGATGGCAAAATTAATGTGGTTTTTTCTATTTTTGTCTATATTAGTTAATGGAATCGTTGACCCAGCGATCTTAGTCGTGATTATTCCGACAGGTCTCTTTTGTTGTCTAGTTGCATCGGTATTTGTTGCAAAAAAATGGCTGGTTACGCAAACACCTGTGATCATTGTGACTGTTATTTTCCTTTTTTTCATTACTCTAGTCCTATTTGAGCCTTTACTAATAAATTTTGTCTACATTTGGTTTGCGTTAATTTTAAGTTCGATTTATCAGCAATATAAGCCGATTTTACTAGCTGGAATTTATTCGTTAGGATTTACGATTTATATTTTTTATAACTATCATGCGGAAGTATTTCCTTTTACGGACCAAGAGGATATTGTCTATTTAGGCCTATTTTCAGTGTTTGTAACAATTTTTCTGATATATGCCAGTAAGTTTAATGAAAAGTTGCAGGAAAAATTACAACAGGAGAAGATGCAACAGAAGAATTGCTTCGGAAATCTGAAAAACTCGCGGTGGTAGGGCAGTTGGCAGCAGGAGTCGCACATGAAATTCGCAATCCGCTCGCGGTCATTTCAGGGTTTATTCAAATGATGGAGAAAGATCGACAAGGTGCAAATCACCGTGAGATCATGCTCCAAGAATTGAACCGAATTAATTTAATCATCAGTGAGTTTCTAGTTTTTTCAAAACCTCAGTCACCTCAATTTGAAACAGAAGATCTAAAGAAAATCGTCTCTGAGGTCGTGACGTTGTTACAGCCAGAAGCGCTTTTAAAAGATGCGATGATTAATTTTTTAGAATCCAAACAAGACATATTCGTTGAGTGTGAGAAAAATCAGATCAAGCAAGTATTAATCAATTTAATAAAAAATGCGATTGAAGCTATGCCAACTGGTGGGAATGTCATGGTTGAATTGCTTGTAGTAGATGGAAGTAAGATCCGAATGAAGGTCACGGACGAAGGGTTAGGGATACCCGAAGAACAAATTACAAAGTTAGGCGAGCCTTTTTTTACGACCAAAGATACCGGGACTGGTCTTGGGTTAATGGTGAGCCAAAAAATAATCGAGAATCACCAAGGCAAGATCAAATTTTTAAGCAAGGTCGGCAACGGAACGACTGTTGAAGTAGATCTTCCTCAAAAAAAATGAAAATAGTGAGGGATACGATGAATATTGGAACTGAAGTGATTATCAATAAGCTAGAAGAGAAAGTTACATCGGTAAAAAAAGCGATACATACACAGGACAACGAACGACTTACTGAGGATTTAATTAGTATTAAGGCTTACTGTGACCTGCTTTTAGAAGCAAGAAAAGACGTAAGACCAGCTGTTGTTATGGAAACGAAAATAACTAGCAGTGAGACAAAGGTAGTACTGAAAGAAAAACCTGATAGTGAAAGCTTATTTGATTTTTAGCACTCATAATAAACGAAAGTTAAGACCAAATTAAAGGGAGAGGTAAATTTTAAGGAGGCTTAGCTATGAATTATAACTATAGTAATATTGGAGTTCCAGTATTTTTTACGACGAGGGACAATAATAATCAGGATACAACGAAATTATTTGAGGATCGCTATGAAGTCTTTGTCGAGGGAAAATATGTCGGCGAGAAAACATTGTATGCACAGAATGAAGATTTTCATGATGTTGGTGACTTTTTAGAACGACAGGGCTTTCAAAACGTCGAGGTTGAATTAAACGGAGATCACATTATTGTTCATGCAGATAATGGTGAGGAAGCTTCACGAATGAGACAAGCCTTGGAAGTTTACTTAAAGAACCGCTAATCCAATTTTTGAAGATTTGCTGTGACTATGCTATTCTGTGTGAAAAGATAAGATTGAGCAAAGGAGCATAGTTATGATGAAACTATTTTTAATAATTGGTAGTATAAATATGGTTTTAGCTGTAGGTTTAGGTGCCTTTGGAGCACATGGCTTGCAAGGGAAACTAACGACGCGAATGCTGGAGATCTACCAAACAGGTGTACAATACCACATGATTCATGCCATTGGCATCTTAATTATTGCGATTGTCGCTGATCGCCTTGGTAGCCCAGGAATGATTACATGGGCCGGTTGGTCAATGTTCATTGGCATACTCTTCTTTTCTGGGAGCTTGTACATATTGAGTATTTCCGGCGTAAAAATCCTTGGAGCAATTACACCAATTGGTGGTGTTTTCTTCATGGTCGGTTGGGTGCTGCTCGCTTTAGCTGCTTTTAAAGGGTTATAAAAAAATGCTTGGATGGAATTAAGTTTCCGCCAAGCGTTTTTTTGTTTTACGACTTGGCGTTGTTTTTAGAACAGGAAGCGAGATTTCTAGGTAGGAGTTAGGAAGATCGGCTGGAATAACCCTGATTGGAACGCAAAACGGTACGAAACCAGGTCAAAATTGTTCCAAGAACTCTGATTGGAAGATGAAAAGTATTTCCGAATCTGAGTCACCTTCGGAAAGGATTACTCCTAGAAGAAGAAAAGCATTCCAAATCCGAAAGGCGTCTCGCCAACTACTGAATCAACAAAAATAGCATACCAATCGACAAAAGATTTGGTATGCTATAAAACTATTAATATAGGTTTTTACTACCTAATGAATTTAAAAATGGTCTCTTATCGTGGAGAATAGGTACCCATTGGCGGCACTGCAGCACCATATGGATAATCATACTCAATTGGTTCGTCAAAGACTACATAATCTAAATTTAGCATAAGTAATAAAAAGTACTGTCCAGCTTGTGGATCGCTAATGACAATATGGTCACGACCAGCTTCTTCAACAATTCCTCTAAAGATTTTTGCATTCCATTCTACATTATTTTCATATGTCATATAGAAAGTAGCTACTTTACCCCGATTTAGTCGTAAAATATTTTCAATGTATGATTGCTCAAGAGGCAGCATTCCAGTGACTGGAGGCTGAGGAGTTGGCATTGGATATTGTTGTGCAAATCCTGGTGGGACTGGCATCGGTGCCCCCGGTAAAAATTGTTGCTGCTGAGGTGGGATTTGGTAAGGTAAGGCAGGTGCTTCTTGTGTTGGTGTTAAGGGTTGTTGCATCCAAGGTTGCTGCTGAAACGGATACATGATATCACTCCTTTATAAATGATAGGGCAATTTTCGCGTAATCTTTTTTTTAATGTCTAACTTCCAATTAGGTAGGAGTAACTTTGTTATGAAAGCAACAAAGTTACGAAAAGAGCGGTTGATAAAAAACCACTAATATGTTGAATAAACCGACGGACATTCACTTGCTAACGGTGTATAGAAACAGTGAAGCTTATATCTCCCTGAGTTCCATTGACCCCACCATTGGGCTGGACATCCTGCCGCTGGTCGGAAAAACCATAAAGCAAATTCAGCTGGATGGTGTCTTTCACCTTTGATCACCTTTCTTGCAAGTCGAATTTCCTTTTCTCTTGCGCCTTGATAAAAATAACCTTTTTGAACAGCTTCAAATCCACCTGGTGATTGAAAAGCCATTCTTTCAATCGAATTTATATCGCGAAAATCTAAACAGTCAACTCGAGTTCGATTAACCATGACATTTCCCGCCATAAGCATCCCTAGCTCTCCTTCACCTTCTGCCTCTGCTCGCATTAATCGAGCTAGCACTTTCACATCATTTTCTGTAGCTTTTATGACTGCCATTTTACTCACCTCCTATATTTATGTAAGCTACAAAGTTGACTGATCAGGAGCAAGATTATTACAGAATACTTGGCAAATAAAAAAACTACAGCTAATCTACGATTATTGGTAAACTTCTTTCACTATCTTATTCCTATGATTGGGAGTTCTGAATTATGAATTAAAAAGAATGTAGCTTACATATAAAAAAGCCAGATCATAATGATCTGACTCTGAAGATTATATGTGTAAATAACTAGGAATTGACTCTTTTACTAAAAGATTTCCGACGAAGAATGATCCGAACTCTCCGTAACGAGCACTTACTTCATCAAAACGCATTTCATATACAAGTTTTTTAAATTGGAGAACATCATCTGAGAATAATGTTACGCCCCATTCCCAATCGTCGAATCCTACAGAACCTGTAATGATTTGTTTTACCTTACCAGCATATCCTCTACCAATCATGCCGTGGCTACGCATTAATGTTTTGCGCTCTTCCATTGGAAGCATGTACCAGTTGTCGTTGCCTTCGCGACGCTTGTTCATTGGGTAGAAGCAAATATATTTTGATTTAGGTAGTGTTGGTTTTAAACGCGCTTGAATTTCAGGATCAGTGTTAGGGTCTACACTTGCAGGAAGGTAGTTACTTAACTCGACAACTGAAACATAAGAGTATGTAGGGATTGTGTACTCTGCAAAACGAGTTTTGTTAAACGCATTTTCAATTTCATTTAGCTCTTCCATTGTTGGACGTAACAACATGATGGAAAGATCCGCTTTTTGACCAACAATGCTATAAAGAGCATGGCTTCCAGCTTTGCGAAGTTCAGTAGTTTCCCACTTTTCTAATAATCCTAAAAGTTCATTTGTGATTGATTGACGCTCTTCTGTTGAAAGGTACTTCCACTTTTCCCAATTCATTGCTCTGAAATCGTGTAAACAATACCAGCCTTCTAATGTTATTGCTGCTTCACTCATTCATATCCACTCCTCAAAATGTATCTTAATGAAAAACTATACTTATTCTCTTGTTATAACTACTATTTCTATGTTCATTATACTATTTACAATCTAAAAAACCAAATAAACAGTTTAGCGAATATAAAGATGTCAACGCTTTGTAACATATCTAAACTCATAAAAAAGCGAATGCCATAGTTAGCATTCACTTTTTATTCTACATTATTTACCTTTCATGACAAAACTTTGGATGGCTCGCATATGTTCAGGAGTTTTTCCAGCTTGACGTTGTGTCTGAACCTCCATCTCTAATACTTCAGTAAGTGATTTATCAAAAGAGTTACGCATATTTTTTTTCATTAAGCCAAAGGTGGTGCTAGGAACTTGGGTAAGTTTAGTAGCAAATTCGCTAGGGTTACCAATCTGATTGATCAGGCCGCAGCTAAGTGCCTCTTCAGCGGTAATTGGTTCGCCTAAACAAAGCTCTACTGCTTTTTGAAGGCCAACAATTCTCGGTAGATAGTAGGAAGCACCAGCATCAGGAACAAGGGCAATTTTTAAAAAGCTAACGCCTAAAATCGCACTTGGCTCTGCGTATCGAAAATCACAAGCGAGTGCGATGCTTAAGCCGGCGCCGACTGCTGTACCATTTAAATAAGCAATAATCGGTTTATCGATTGCCTCAATGATTTCAATTAATTTGTTATACGTTTTAGCAAGGTAATCACCGTGATCAAACGAAGCAAAGTCGTGAACAGGAATGCTTTTTAAATCGGCTCCACTAGAAAACGCGCCTTCTTTTCCTTGAAGAATGATGACTTTAACGGTTGGATCATTGTCTGCTTCTGTAAAAGCTTGCTGTAAATCCTCATGCATCTCTAAATTAATGGCATTTTTTACTTCAGGACGATTTAGTGTTATTGTAGCAATTCCATTATGAGCTTCAAGTAGGACAGTTCCGTTTTTCATAAATTCCACTCCTCATTAAATTTCTCTTGCAACGATCGTACCTTCGTAAATCGCTTTTTTCGCATCAAGCTCACTAGCGTCTTTGGCACCACCAATAATGTGAACAGGCTTTTTGCTTTCCGTAAGCTTGTTGTATAAGCTGTTGTTTGGCAGTTGCCCACTTGCATAAACGATTAAGTCAGCAGGGATGGACCTTAGAGCACCTTCACGTAAAAATGTAATCTCGCCTTGATCAATCGCTTTGTACTCACTGATCCCACCAATCATGCGGATATTCTTCATGTTAAGTTCCATTAACGTTGCCCAGCGGGTTGTTTTGCCAATGCCTCTTGCAAAAGCCTTACTACGCTGAAGCATTGTAATCTCTTTGGCACCTTTTTGTTTTAGTAAAATCGCTAAGTCACAAGCTACTCCACCACCACCAATAATGACGATGTTTTCTTTTACGGGAACTCGATCTTCAAAAATATCTTTATATGAAACTACGTATTCGTTATTTACACCCAAAATATCTGGTTTTCGTGGTTCAATCCCGGTCGCAATGATAATTTCATCTGCTTGGGCTACCAATGGATCATCAGCGGTAATGCGATGTTTCAGACGAACCTGGACGTTGAGCTTACTCAGTTGTGTTTTATAATAACGAATGGTTTCGTTAAATTCGCTTTTGCCTGGGACGATCCTTGAAAAATTTAGTTGTCCACCAATCGCGTCGTTTTGATCTGCAAGAACGACTTGGTGACCGCGAAGTGCTAAGACTCGTGCAGCTTCAATTCCGCCGGGTCCAGCGCCGATGACTAACACTCGTTTTTTTACAGTGGCTGGAATAAGCTCTAGCTCTAACTCTCTACCTGCTTCAGGATTAACCAAGCAAGAGGCTGGTTTTAACTCAAATACATGGTCCAAACAAGCCTGATTGCAGGCGATACATGTATTAATATCTTCTACTCTATTTTCATAGGCCTTTGTTAAAATCGCAGGATCTGCTAAAAATGGTCGGGCCATTGAAATAAGGTCAGCGTCGCCATTTAAGAGGATTTGTTCTGCATCAACAGGATTATTGATGCGATTACTAGCAATGACAGGAATTGAAACCTGTTTTTGATACTCGCTGCTACAGGCACAAAACGGTTGCGCGGCACCTTCATGGAAATTGTCGGCACCTTAGATTCATGCCAACCAATGCCGATATTTAACAGGTCGACACTTGCTTTTTCTAACTCTTTGGCTAGGGTTAGCGTTTCTGCTTCTGTTGTACTATTTTCAATAAGGTCAAGACCAGACATCCGAAAAATGATCGGATAAGCTGACCCGACCTCTCCCCGGACAGCCTTAACAATCTCCAGTGGAAACCGCATACGATTTTCAAAGGAGCCACCCCACTCGTCTTCGCGCTCGTTTGTAACAGGCGAGATAAACTGATTAATCAAATAGCCTTCTGACCCCATAATTTCGACTGCATCAAAGCCTGCTTCTTTGGCACGCTTGGCAGCGCTTGCAAAAGCAGCGATTGTTTCCTGAACTTGTTCAGCTGTTAAAGCATGGGGTTTATCTGGGTTAATTGGTGATTGAATCGCTGACGGAGCAACGACGTTACAACCTGTTAACGCTTGGTAGGCATAGCGACCAGCATGAAACAGCTGTAAGGCAATCTTTCCACCAACCTCATGAACAGCCTTTGTTAGTGGCTTCCAGTATTCAACATCCTCATCGTTGTAGATCGACATAAAGTGAAGCCCACCACTGCCCTCTGGACAGACGGCTGCACCACCAGTGACGATTAAGCCAACTTTGTTTTTCGCTCTTTCTGTGTAAAAAGCGATCAACTTCTCAAGACCGTTTTCTTCACCTTCTAAACCGACATGCATCGATCCCATAATGACTCGTGATGGTAACGTTAAACTGTTAATTTTGATAGGATTAAATAGTAATTGCGATGACATATACTAGCCTCCTAAGTAGTTTTATATTGAACAATCAATATAAATAAAAGTTTCGTTTACAACTTCATTATATAAACGAACTGAATGACTATTCAATATATTTTTTGAAAATTTCAACAAAATCACGATTTATGTTATCACGTTGTAGTTTTTCATTGGTAATCAAATAATAAAAGGCAATGCCCATCGCTTGTGAAAGAATTAAATTTGCGGCTGTTCCTGTTTCAACCTTTTTGATTACACCTTCTTGATAGCCAATTTGTAAAATACTTTCGATGAATTGACCTAAATTTTGAAAAAAGCGCGTAATCATTCGCTTTAGCTCTTCATGATATGGTGCTTGAGCCAGGTAGTTTAATAGGATTAAATAAAAATCAGGGTTCTCTTCAGGCACTTTTGCTACGGTTTCTAAATATGCATTCATTTTCGTCTTATAATCGTTAGCCTCGTCGACATTTTTTTTTACAAGTGCTTCGGTTTGGGCAAAAGCATCTTTTAAAACATCCACAAGAAGATCATCCTTATTTTCAAAATAATGATAGATGACACCAGTACTTAGCTTCGCTGTTTTAGCGATGTCTTTAATCGAAAAATGAGGCAACCCTTTTGTGACGATGCAATGTTTTGCTGCTTCAATAATTTGTTGTCTTCGAATAGGTTCCATACCGATTTTGGGGCTCACTTACTTCACCTCTGTTCAATGATTAATTTTATTCTAGCATAAAACTCATTTCTTTATGGAAAAACTAGGATAGGTTCAGTTGTTTATGTCTGAAAATTTAAACTTTGTATAGTTTCTCAAACTTGGTTTATTTTTCTTGTCAGAAGGAGTATTCTAGATGATATGATGATCTGATGTTATCTTAGGAGGATGAAAATGAGCGGTTTATTTGAACAAATTGAAGCAAAAGTAAAAGGTCAATTTCCTTCAATCGTATTTCCTGAAGGAATAGATGAGAGAGTATTAGAAGCAGCAGTTAAGTTAGGTGAAAATAAAGTTTTACACCCAATTGTTATTGGTAGCCATGAAGCAGTTGGCCAAAAGGCTGCTGAGATCGGTGTTACTCTTGATCATGTAGAAGTGATCGATCCTGCTACATACCCAGAATTTGATGAGCTAGTAGCTGCATTTGTTGAGCGTCGTAAAGGGAAAGTGACAGAAGAAGATGCGCGCACGCAGCTTTTAAATGTTAACTATTTCGGGACAATGCTTGTTTATTTAGGGAAAGCAGCTGGTCTTGTAAGTGGCGCAGCACACTCAACTGGAGATACAGTTCGCCCTGCTCTTCAAATCATTAAAACGAAAGAAGGTATCCGTAAAACTTCTGGAGTATTCGTAATGGTTAAAGGCGAGCAAAAATTAATCTTTGGTGATTGCGCGATCAATATTGCTCCTGATAGCAATGACTTAGCAGAAACAGCGATCGCAGCTGCAGAGACAGCGCGTGTATTCGACATTGATCCAAAAGTGGCAATGTTAAGCTTTTCAACAAAAGGCTCAGCAAAATCACCTGAAACAGAAAGAGTATCTGAAGCAACACGTCTTGCACAAGAAATGGCACCAAACTTAGTCATCGATGGTGAGTTCCAATTCGATGCAGCATTTGTACCTTCTGTAGCAGCGAAGAAAGCTCCAAATTCACCTTTAAAAGGCGAAGCAAATGTTTTCATCTTCCCAAGCTTAGAAGCAGGAAACATTGGCTACAAAATTGCTCAACGCCTAGGCGAATTCGAAGCAATTGGCCCAATTCTTCAAGGCCTAAACAAACCAGTCAATGACCTTTCACGTGGCTGTAACGTAGATGACGTGTACAAGCTAGCATTGATTACTGCTATGCAAGGGTTAAACGGATAAACTAATTATGGAAAAGGACTGACGTCGTGAACTGTATCCCGATTTGGAGATGCTGGGCATGGGTCAGTTTTTTTTATATGGGTTTGGGAGTGGCGGCTGGTGGTTTATAGGAAGTGTAAAGGGTTCTACGCTAATAAATGTAAAAACAAGTCACATAGAAACATTCTATGTACCTAATTTTCCTAGGAAATGTAAATTCGGTCACGTAGAAGGGTTTTATGAGCTGGATTCTCCTAGGAAATGTAAAATTTAGTCTCGTATAAAGGTTTTACGAGCCGAATCCTCCTAGAAAATGTAAAATTTAGTCTCGTAGGAAGGTTTTATGAGCCTTATCCTCCTAGAAAATGTAAAATTTAGTCTCGTAGGAAGGTTTTACGAGCTGAACTCTCCTAGGATATGTAAAATTTAGTCTCGTATAAAGATTTTATGAGCTGTATTCTCCTAGAAAATGTAAAATTTAGTCTCGTATAAAGGTTTTACGAGCCGTGTTCTCCTATAAAATGTAAAATTCAGTCTCGTAGAAGAGTTCTACGTGTCTAACTCTCCTAATAAATGTAAAAATTAGTCGCGTAGAAGAGCACTACCCGCACCCCTTCTCCTGAAAAACATAATGAGGGTCATGCGGAAGCCCCACGTGACCCTCATTCTAAAATTTAAACCCCAAATCCTTCATTTCTTTTCTCCATCCTTGCGAGGTTGGTTTCGTAGAGTGAGAATTCGTCGTCAAGTAATTGAGTTGATTGGATGGTGATAGATGGGTCGTGCATGATCGTCTTTAATAGTCTCAGCATGACATCCTGCACAGTTAAGTCGAGGCCTAGTAATTCATTTAGTGAAGCCATTGTGCTTGGCTCAATCGTCGGATAAACAAATTTTGTTTGGTTGCCGTTTACAGCGAGTCGATAAAACTCTTTGATTAGAGCAGCGCGCTCACTACCGCTTCCGGTTACACATAAATATATTTGTACTGCAACTCCGCCACGGACACGGCGTTGAGAGATACCAGCAAACTTTTTGCCGTCTATACTTAGGTCATAACTTCCAGGACAGTATGATCCAACAATTTCTCGAGCCTCGATTGCATCAGTAACATCACGGAACATACTTTGTACTAGTTCATACATCGCATCATAACCACTATTAATTGAAATTTGTTTATCTTCTTTAAAGATGAGGGATATATTAAGAATACCTTCATCTAAGACAACGGCTAACCCACCTGAATTGCGGACAACGGTTCCATAACCAGCTGAGTGGAGATAGTGAACGCCTTCTGTTATAAAAGGTAGCCTACTATCCTGGATGCCTAAGACGACTGTAGCATGGTGAACCCAAGTTCTGATCACTGGTATTGAACGGCCTTCGCCAACCGAAGTGCAAAGAGTATCATCTGTAGCAAAGGATGTTAGCGGGCTGAAATTTGGTCCAAAGGTTGTTTGATCAATAAAACGCCAGTTAGTTATCGAATTTTTACTCAATTTTTAAAGCTCCTTAGTAAAACTGCTAATTTCCTTTCATAATAGCAAATCTTTCATTTGCATAACAAGTAGAAACAAGTGTAAAATACTCTTTAGGCTTGGCTCTTTTCGTAAACAATGTTGCAAGAAATACCTTGTAGAATTAGTAAGAAAAGAGCAATGCTTACTAAATAAGTAGTGATATATAAGTGTTTATGTGTAAAAATCCGGCTTTTGGGATTTTTACGAAAGCAACAAACTTTAGGAAAACAGCAATAGCTTTAACAATATTACACTCAACATGTCAACCATTCATATAGATTTTGAGTAAAGTGAAAGGGTTTTGATATATGAATAATGAAATTAAGATTTGCGATGTTTGTCAGGCAACAAACGTTAAGACGCTTGTCCCACGCCTAAATCAACTAGATGCAAAAGCAGAACTTCATATTGGCTGCCAATCGTATTGTGGTCCTGGTCGGAAAAAAGCATTTGCTTTTGTTAATAATCGTCCGGTAACAGCACCTGATGAGGACCAGCTTATTGAAAAAATTAAGAAAAAACTTAAGTAAGCAGGTCGCTTTCCATTCAGAAAGCGACTTCTTCTTTTTTCGATGAAAACTTTGAATACCAACTCTAAACATTACACTCTCCACTATAAACTAATGTAGCATGTATCGTAGTAGATAAATTATAATAAACTCATAAAAGGTTTGGTCGAAAGGGGTGCTGTGTGTGACAGATATTTTAGGCAAACTTGAGGAAGAAAAGGTCTTTAAAGATCCTGTTCATCGATATATTCATGTCCGAGACCAATTGATTTGGGAGCTAGTAGGGACAAGGGAGTTTCAACGCTTAAGAAGAATCCGTCAGTTAGGAACTACATATGTGACGTTTCACGGTGCTGAACATACACGTTTCAACCATTCATTAGGAGTTTATGAAATTATGAGGCGGATCATTGATAATTTTGATGGGCGTGAGCACTGGGATGAGGGCGAACGACTTGTTTGTTTGTCAGCTGCTCTTCTTCATGATATTGGTCATGGACCGTTTTCACACTCCTTTGAAAAAGTGTTTCAAACAGACCACGAAGAATGGACGAGGCGGATTATTTTAGGGAATACAGAAATTAATAAAATTCTTCGTAAGGTTAGTGCTGATTTTCCTAATAAGGTTTCCAATGTGATCGCGAAGACCTATTCTAATAAACTTGTAGTTAGTCTTATTTCTAGTCAGATTGATGCTGATAGGATGGACTATTTGCAGCGGGATGCGTATTATACAGGCGTTAGCTATGGTCACTTTGACATGGAACGGATCCTTCGAGTGATGCGTCCGACTGAGGAGCAAGCAGTTTTTAAACAAAGTGGAATGCATGCTGTCGAAGATTATATTATGAGTCGTTATCAAATGTATTGGCAGGTGTATTTTCATCCGGTTACGCGTAGTGCGGAAGTTATTTTAAGTAAAATATTGCACCGGGCGAAGCTTTTATACCAACAAAACTATCAATTTAAACAAGCACCAACTCACTTTTTTTCACTATTTAATGAAAAACTGTGCTTAGAGGACTATTTAAAGCTAGATGAGGCGATAATCATGTATTATTTCCAAATTTGGCAAGAAGAAGAAGATCGAATTTTAAGTGACTTATGTGTTAGATTTAATGATAGAAAATTGTTTAAGTACGTCGAATTTAATCCGAGTAAACAGTGGAATGAATGGCCAAAACTGATTGAGCTCTTCAAAAAAGCTGAGATTGAACCGGACTATTATTTGGTGATTGACTCATCGTCAGATTTGCCTTACGATTTTTATCGGCCAGGGGAAGAAGGCGAACGTATTCCGATATACCTAGTAACTCCTAACGGTGACTTACGAGAACTTTCAAGGGAATCTGATGTTGTTGAAGCAATTTCCGGGAAAAAACGGACAGATCATAAATTATATTTTCCATTAGATCTCTTAAATGACGAGACACAGCATGGAGAGGTTAAAAGACAAATAAAAGAGATACTTTTTAAATAGGGGGAGAAAAGGTTGTTAAATGATCATGTGAAAATTATGGCGTTGATTCGTGAAGCAGGCGAAGTCATTGGACGTAAAAAGCTGCAAAAAATCATTTATATCGCCAAAAAAATAAATTTCCCATTTCAAGAGCGTTATAACTTCCACTTTTATGGACCATATTCAGAGGAATTAACGCTTCGCATTGAAGAAATGTGCAACCTAGGCTTTGTTCACGAAACGAAAGAGCAAAAAGGTGGGTATTACCAATATCGCTACACCTTGTCCGAAGAAGGGGCAAAGTTTTTATCGATTTCTAGTTTGGACCTACCAAAGTTAAAGGATTTTACGTTAGATATCAATGAGAAGAGCTCGCGCTTTTTAGAGCTCGTCTCTACTCTGCTCTATTTTGATGGTTTATCAAAAGAGGAAATGGTCGAAAAGGTTCATACAGTCAAAGCCAAACTAAACTTTACAGAAGACGAAATGGCAGATGCCTTTGACTATATCGCAAAATTGAAAGAAATCACCCAGTAAGGTGGACAAGCACTATAAATGTAGAAATGGCTTTGAAGCAATGCTTCAAAGTCATTTTTACATTTAAGTTTTTGGATTCTAGATCCTATTGATCGCTCTTTAATACGCCACCGACTGCTAAGTGGTTTTTAGGTAATTCTTCGATCATGACAAAGATATTTTCTTTTGGCGCATTCGCAGTTTCACTTACAGCTGCTGTTACTTTTTCAACTAACGCACGTTTTTGTTCATCGGTTCTTCCTTCTAGTAATTTCACGGTTACAAATGGCATGTTAATTAAACTCCCCTTCTCATTCGTCTTCCCGACAACAATATTTACGAAAAGACGTTAAATAATCTAAATTTAGAAACACTATATATTATCATTCGACAAAGAGAAATTAATTCCTTCTGAGCTACTAGAAGCTTGTAACGTGCAAACGTGACTTTCCGTATGGTAGACTAGAAAAAATAATATCAAATAAGGTGGGATTTTTGATGGACCTTTTAAATAATAATAACAATAAAAAAGGTAGTGGCTTTAACATTTTAGGTAAAGAGTCGACTACTCATGGTGGCTATGGTGCAGGAACTCTAAATTTAGATAATATGACTCCTGTAATCGTTGATGTTACAGCAGGTGAGGCTTACGTTGAAATGGGTGCGATGCATGCAAGAAGCGATGTTGAAAAGGGAATAAAATTTTTAAAAGAAAAGGAAGAAGTGCCAAACGGCAAGCCATATTGGTTAGTTTGGATTACTGTTGATCAGAATGCTCAAGGCTCTTACTATGCGGGTGTGACTGCTTGTGAAATGACTGTTGACCGTGAAATTCGTCGTGGCTACAAAAGCTTACCAGAACACGTAAATAAAATGGATAAATCCTTAAAAAGACAAATTATCGTTGATCACATGGATAATCCTTCAAAAGAAGTACTTGGAAACTTCCTTAAAGGCTTTAACGAAAAAATGTATGCAAACTCCGAACAAAAACTTCGTGACGATTTAGGCGTACTATAAATGTGAACAAAATGTGAAGAACTTGTTTTTTGTTTACACTATAAGTAAACTAGAATAAGTATAAATACTTTTTATACTAGGACACAAAAAGGTGCTAACCCCTACTCAAGGTTGGCACCTTTTTCATTTATTTAGTTACTCTTAAACCACTTAATTAAGCGATCCATGAGTTTTTCCTTTTTTGCCTCTTCAATTTCAGCAATTTCCTCTTTGGCTTTTTCTACACTTTCTGGGTTACTCAAGTGTTCTTGGCAATATTCTATCGGCTCAGTTCCTTTGACAAAATAGCTTACATGCTGCACAGGACATGCATCGGTTGCAAGGCGACCAGTATCAGGATTAATGGCCATGGCAACGACGTTTGCAGGCTTTGGAAAAGGAAGCTTTAATTTATCAGTTAAAGCATCTTCAAGGAAATTAGCCCAAATTCGCTTAGCATATTGTGTTTCAGGGCTTACAAGTTCTCGCCCTACATCGTGACCAGTCCATACACCTGTTAGCAGTTGTGGCGTATAGCCAATCATCCAGCTATCTGATAAGGTAGTTCCACTTTTTCCGGCAACTGGTCGGTTAACAAGGTGCATGACGCTTCTTCCAGTTACGCTATTGCCAAGGTCTAAATTAAACATACCGGTCATCAAGTCTGTCATTACATAAGCTAACTCTGGGTTAAGTACCTGCTCTAGAACCGGTTCTTGTTCTATTAAAACTTTTCCGTTGCGGTCAACAACTTTTGTAATGAAACGAGGCTCCACCTTTTTTCCGCCATTTGCAAAGGCGCTGTAGCTATTCGTCATTTCTAAAACACGGACATTCTCTGAGCCAAGTGCTAATGAAGGATACTCACGTAACGTACTTGTTATCCCTAGTCTATGTGCTGTTTCGATTAATTGATCAAACCCTAGAAAAAAATGTGTTTTCACTGCGTAAATATTATCAGATAAAGCAATAGCCTTCGCAAGTGTCATAAAATCATTTGCATATTTATGACCAAAGTTGGCTGGTTCATATGTTTCCCGACCATCATCAAAAATAAAGGTTGTTTCCTCACTAGTTAATGGAGTAGCTGGTGTGAAGCCATTCTCTAAGGCAGCATAATATAAAAGTGGTTTGATTGTTGAACCAGGAGCTCTCGGCGCCATAGTTGCACGATTATATTGACTTTCTTGGTAATTTCTCCCACCTACCATTGCCTTGACGTCCCCGTTGCGAGGATCGATGGCAACAAGAGCAGCTTGTAACTCAGTATCCTTAAGCTCTTTTTCGACCCACTTCTCGGCTTTTTCTTGCATAATTGGATCAAGAGTCGTATATATTTGTAAGCCTCCAGCCTCAATTAGTTGCGGGTCTAATCCATACCGATCGGTTAGGATTTGGTAGACAACATCTTGAAAGTATGGAGCAATCGACGCTGAATTCGAGGTTGTTTCATGTTCTAGAATTAACGGCGTTCGATAAAAGTCTTCAGCTTCCTGTGGAGTGAGATAACCTTCAGCAGCCATTGCATTTAGAACCTGCTGTTGTCTCCCTCTTGACCGTTCATAGTTCCGAAGAGGTGAATAGTACAGCGGCCCTTTTGGAATCCCAACAAGCATCGCTGCTTCTGCAATATTTAAATCGCTAGCACTTTTTCGGAAATAATAATTCGCTGCAGCTTCAATGCCGTAGGCACCGTGACCGTAATAGATAGTATTTAAATAGCCCTCTAAGATTTCCTCTTTTGTATAGTTCATTTCAAGTCGGAGTGCATAAATCGCTTCATCGCGCTTCCGTTTCCATGTTTTATCATGACTCAAAAATAAGTTCCGCGCATATTGCTGAGTAATGGTACTAGCACCTTGAGCCTTTGTTCCGCTTTGGACATTCTTTAATACAGCTGCACCAATCCTGACAGGGTCGAAGCCAAAGTGGCTAAAAAACTTTCGATCTTCAATGGCAATCGTCGCTTCGATAATTGCTGGACTCATCTCATCTAAAGATATCCAGTGCCGATTTTGCCCAACAACACGCTGTCCAATAACAGAATCGTCATTCCCATAAAAGACTGTCGTTTCTTGGACTTGTAAAGGTGGTGGTCCCTGCATTTTTGCATATGTTAAGAGGCCAACTAGGCTACCCATAATTAGGATTGCGGTAACTAACGCTAACCTAATAAGCCTTCTAGTTAGACCGATTCTTCTATGATATTTTTTTCTAGTGATGACTTCCATCGTATCCACCCTTTACTGTTTAGTGTAGAGTGTAAAGTGTAGAGTTTATAGTTTCTCTAGCTTTGCTACGAAGCCAGACAAACAAAACAACTTTTACACTCTACACTCTACACTCTAAACTCTTAACTACCATCCATTCTTGGATTTAGTTGGCTTTTTTATACTTAAAAAACATGATAAAGAAATTGAAGGAATATTTTCCTTGATTTTTAAAGAAAGTCATATATACTTTCTTTGTAGTACAAATGGACAATCTATAGTGCAACGAACTAACTCGGGACTAATTAGCCGGGTTTTTTATAGTGCAATTATTGAAAAAAGCTTTATTGCTCCTTTTTTAGGGAATGATAAAGAAAGAAAATTATTAAAGAGGTGAATGAAAATGGGAATTTGGTTTACAGAAAAGCAAACAGAGCATTTTGGAATTACAGCAGCAATTAAACGTACATTACATACAGAGCAAACAGAATTTCAAAAGTTAGATATGGTAGAAACTGCTGAGTTTGGCAACATGTTAATTTTAGATGGAATGGTCATGACTACAGAAAAAGATGAGTTTGTTTATCATGAAATGGTAGCTCACGTACCTTTATTTACACATCCGAATCCGAAACATGTCCTAGTAGTAGGCGGCGGTGATGGCGGAGTTATTCGTGAAGTATTGAAGCATCCATCTGTTGAAAAAGCGACATTAGTAGAGATTGACGGAAAAGTCATCGAGTATTCGAAAAAATACTTACCTAGCATTGCTGGAACTTTAGAAGATCCTCGCGTCGATGTTCAAGTAGATGATGGCTTTATGCATATTGCCAAAAGTGAATGTGTTTATGATGTAATTATGGTTGATTCTACAGAGCCAGTTGGACCTGCAGTAAACCTGTTTACGAAAGGTTTTTATGAAGGAATTGCAAAAGCCCTAAAAGAAGACGGTGTGTTCGTTGCGCAAACCGATAATCCGTGGTTCCATAGTCATTTGATAACGAATGTACAAAGAGATGTGAAGGAAGTCTTCCCGATTACAAGACTTTACACAGCAAATATCCCAACCTACCCAAGTGGACTTTGGACTTTTACGATTGGCTCGAAAAAATATGATCCGCTTGAGGTTGAAGAAGAGCGTTTCCATGATATTGAGACAAAATATTATACAAAAGAGCTTCATAAAGCAGCATTTGCCTTACCGAAGTTCGTTCAAGATCTAATTAAATAGGAGGCATTTAACATGCGTTTTGATGAAGCATATTCAGGTAACGTTTTTATTGCAACAAATAGTACTTATGAAGAAAGTAAGGCCGTTCTTTACGGAATGCCAATGGATTTTACGGTGAGTTTTCGCCCGGGGTCTCGTTTTGGCCCAGCTAGAATACGTGAGGTTTCTCTTGGATTAGAAGAATATAGCCCATATTTGGACCGCCATTTGGAAGAGGTAAACTTCTTTGATGCTGGAGATATTCCACTTCCGTTTGGAAATGCCCAAAGAAGCATTGATATGATCGAAGAATTTGTCGACAAGCTTTTGGCTGACAATAAGTTCCCGTTAGGTCTTGGTGGAGAGCACCTAGTGTCATGGCCAATTTTCAAGTCGTTAAAGAAAAAATACAATGACTTTGTCATTATTCATATTGATGCACATGCTGATTTACGTGAACACTATGAAGGAGAACCATTAAGCCACTCCACTCCAATTCGTAAAGCATGTGAATTAATTGGACCACAAAATGTTTATTCATTCGGAATCCGTTCAGGAATGCGTGAAGAGTTCCAGTACGCAAAAGAATCAGGCATGTACATGGCCAAATTTGATGTTGTTGAACCATTAAAACAAGTCCTACCAACGTTAGCTGGTAGAAATGTTTATGTAACCATTGATATTGATGTACTAGACCCATCAGCAGCTCCTGGAACAGGAACAGCTGAAGCAGGAGGAATTACATCAAAAGAGCTTTTACAAGCAATTCACTTAATTGCCGATACGAATATCAATGTCATTGGTGCTGATATAGTAGAAGTAGCACCAGTTTATGACCATTCAGAACAAACACAAATTGCTGCTAGTAAATTTGTTCGTGAAATATTATTAGGTTGGGTGAAGTAAACATAGTTTAGAGTTTAGAGTTTAGAGAGTAAAGTTGTGAAAGCGGTGCTTCGTAGCTTATAATCTAACTTTAAACTCTTTTTTCTTTACTGTATAATGGGGAAGTGAATTTTCGATGGTGTCTTTTCATAGGTGTCTGACACCATGCGTGGACATTTTTGATTAAAAGTCCACGCCCAGTAAACATATTGGTCTAAAAGGATGAATTATATTGGCTAATCAAGAAGGGACTTTAGTTTCTGTTGCAATGAAAACACAGATTACAGATGGTGATCTTAGGCAAGTCAACGATCTTGCTACCGAGGGACGGCTGTTTCGAAAAGCTAGTGGTCTCTACCTTCAATTTAAAGAGGACAATCAAGACGTAGGCCCAGTAAATCAAATTGTAAAAATTGATGAAAATAGTGCAGTGACTGTGATCCGTCAGGGCGCTGTCTCTATGAAGCAACTTTTTTTGCAAGGAGAAATGACTGAAGGTGTTTATCGAAGTTCATTTGGGACAATGCTGATGAACACGACGACTAATAAGATCCGTACAAACATTGATGAAGAAACCGGAGTAGGTTCGGTACAGCTTATCTATCAATTACATATGCAATCTCAATTTGCAGGAGATTATGAAGTAACGATTGACTTTAGGAGGAAATAGGAATGAATACTGTTGAGCAAGTAAAAGAAAATTTAAAGCAGGAAATTCGTGCATCAATACAAAAAGCTGGACTAGCTACAATCGAACAAATTCCTGATATTGTTTTGGAAATCCCAAAAGACAAAACACATGGTGATTATGCGACGAATGCTGCAATGCAGCTAGCGCGAGTCGCTAAAAAAGCGCCACGTCAAATTGCTGAGGAGCTAGTGGCTAATTTTGATAAAGGTAATGCTTCAATTTCAAAAATTGAAATCGCTGGACCTGGATTTATTAATTTTTATATGGACAATAGCTATTTAACAGACTTAATTCCAGCAATTTTAAAAGCCGGTACTGATTATGGACAAACAAATGTAGGGAACGGAAAGAAGGTGCAAGTCGAGTTCGTTTCTGCTAATCCAACAGGTAGCCTGCACCTTGGACATGCTCGTGGTGCGGCTGTTGGCGATTCACTTTGTAACGTTTTAGCGAAAGCAGGCTTCGATGTTTCTAGAGAATACTATATTAATGATGCAGGAAACCAAATTAACAACCTAGCGTTATCCGTTGAAGCAAGATATATGCAAGCATTAGACCTACCAGCTGAAATGCCAGAAGGCGGATATCATGGGGAAGATATTGTTGGCTTCGGTAAAGATTTAGCAGACGAATTTGGCGATCGCTTCGTTAATGACTCTGAAGAAGAGCGCTTAGCATTTTTCCGTGATTATGGTCTAAAGAAAGAGCTCGAAAAACTAAAGAACGATTTAAAAGAGTTCCGTGTTGAGTTTGATCATTGGTTTTCAGAAACATCGCTTTACACAAATGGTAAAGTCGTTGAAACCCTCGATCTTCTTAAAGAAAAAGGCGAAACTTATGAAAAAGATGGTGCTACATGGTTCCAATCTACAGTTTATGGAGATGACAAAGACCGTGTATTAATTAAAAATGATGGCTCGTACACTTATCTAACGCCGGATATTGCTTATCACCGCGATAAATTAGAACGTGGCTTTGAGAAACTGATTAACATTTGGGGTGCTGACCATCATGGGTATATTCCACGAATGAAGGCAGCTATCCAAGCGTTAGGATATAACAAAGATCAGTTAGATGTTGAGATCATCCAAATGGTATCTCTGTACCAAAACGGTGAAAAAGTGAAAATGAGCAAGCGTACAGGAAATGCAATTACGCTTCGTGACCTAATGGAAGAGGTAGGCATTGATGCGACTCGTTATTTCTTTGCGATGCGTAGTGCTGACACTCAGTTAGACTTTGATATGGATCTAGCCGTTTCGAAGTCAAATGAAAATCCAGTATTTTATGCGCAATACGCTCATGCCAGAGTATGCAGTATGCTACGACAAGGTGAACAAATGGGTGTACCGATTAGTCTAGACGCTGACTTCTCACTAGTTCAAAGCGAAAAAGAATTTGACCTATTGAAAAAATTAGGTGAGTTTCCAGAAGCAGTAGCAGATGCAGCCAACAAACTAACGCCACATCGAATTACGAATTACGTATATGAGCTAGCAGCAGCACTTCACTCTTTTTACAATGCAGAAAAAGTTCTTGATCAAGATGATCAAGAAAAGAGTAAGGCTCGTTTAGCGTTAATGAAAGCTGTTCAACAAACCATTCAAAATGCACTAGCTTTAATTGGAGTATCCGCTCCAGAAAAAATGTAAAATGCGATTGTCGAGGGAAATATTTTTCCCTCTTCTTTTTACTATGGTTGTCTGACATCAGACGTGTTACAATAAGTAAGAATTTTTAACTCAATAAAAGGAAGTGAACTTCATGAATGAAATTTTTATGGCATTACTAGCAGGTTCAATTGTAGGCTTTATTTTTGCATTACTTCGCTTACCAATCCCAGCTCCACCTGTATTATCAGGTATCATGGGTATTATCGGTATTTTCCTTGGCTACAAGGCATTTGCATTACTTTTACCACTAATCACAAAGTAGAATACTATTTCGGATCTAGGTAAACAATATCACTATCAATATACGTTGGTGGTGTACATACTAATGCCTTTTGCAACTCATCAAGATACAACTGAAATTTACTATGAAACCTATGGTGAAGGGACGGCGATTTTATTTATCCATCCCCCAGCCATGGGTCATGTTACGTTTAAAAGACAACGTCCTTTGGCCGATCATTTTCAAATCATTACAGTCGATTTGCGTGGGAATGGTAGAAGTGGAAATAAAGCTGAAAAAATAACCATGTCTCTCATTGTTGAAGACTTATTAGCTGTCGTAGATGAAATAGGTGTCAGCAAGGTTGTTGTATGTGGTTATTCAAATGGTGGTTCGATTGCTCAGGAATTTGCTTTATCATTTCCTGACCGAGTAAGTGGTGTGATTCTTTGTGGTGGTTTTTCCGAAGTGAATAGCTTCTTGCTGCGAAATGAATTTCGCTTAGGCATTTATGCAGCCCAATTTAAGCTTATAAAACTGATGTCCTTTGCTTTAGCAACGGCTCATACCCGTTCCAAGCTTTTTGAGCTTGAGCTTGAGGATTACGTAAAGAAAACCGACCCAGAAGTGTTGCGTCATATGTACAATGAAGGATTGCATTATAAATCAACCGATCGCCTTCATCAGCTAAATGTGCCACTCCTACTTGTCTACGGTGCTAACGACCATTACGTTCACCATTACCAAGACATCTTTTTAGAAAAAGTAAAAACAAACGTCGACATCGTCTACATCTCAGACGTTAAACACCAAATTCCAACAAAGAAAAGCCTTGAATTGAATAAGGTGATTTATAATTTTATTAAGAAAAAGATTGAAGTTTAGAGTGTTGAGTGTTGAGTTATGAGTTATGAGTTATGAGTTATTGGAAGAAAGGCTTCGAAGCGGTACTATCAGCAACTCAAAACTCAACACTCCTAACTCAAAACTAAAAAAGCAACTCAAAACTCAACACTCCTAACTCAAAACTATCCTCTCAATAGCCTCAACCCATTCAATATCACCAAAATTGTGCTGCCTTCGTGGCCGATGACTCCTAGAGGTAGTGATACTTGTTGAAGGAAGTTACCGATAATTAAAAGGACAATGATTGAGAGTGAGAAGATAATATTTTGTTTAATAATACGATTCATTCGTTTTGATAGTTCAATAGCTTTAGCAATTTTTGATAGATCATTTTTTACGAGTACGATATCGGCAGTTTCGATCGCCACATCAGTTCCTGTTCCCATCGCAATTCCGACGGTAGAAACAGCTAAGGCTGGGGCATCGTTTATCCCATCTCCAACCATGGCTACCGAACCATATCGCCTTTTTAACTCTTTTACTTCCTCGACCTTTGTTTCAGGTAAACAGTTTGCGATATACTCATCAATGTTTGTTTCTTTGGCAATTGATTGAGCAGTTTTCTCATGATCACCAGTTATCATAATTGAGTAAATCCCTGCTTCATGAAAACGACGGATCGCCTCGATTGCGACATCACGAACAGTGTCCTGAAGGGCAATCATTCCGTAAATCCCTTCTTCGTCTGCGACATATACTAATGTCTTTCCTGAGATTGATAGTTTTTCAGTTTCTTCCTTAAAAAATTGGTCAGCCGCATCGTCACCGATAAAGCTTCGTTTCCCAACTTTATATTTTTTTTCATTTAAAGTAGCGGTAATCCCCCACCCAGTTATATCTTCTACATCATCTGGTTGAGCTAGCACGGATATATCTTCATTTTTAGCATAGTTCACAATGGCTTCAGCTAATGGATGAGTTGAATGGCTTTCGATCGACGCTACCGTATATAAAAATTCCTTAACAGCTGCCCCATCTCTAACAATCACATTTGTTACTTCAGGTTTCCCTTTCGTTAACGTTCCTGTTTTATCTAAAGCAATCGCTTTGATTGAACTTAATGCTTCTAAATGAACGCCACCTTTAAACAAAATGCCATTTCTAGCGCCATTTGAAATGGCAGACAACGTTGCAGGCATAATTGAAGCGACAAGGGCACATGGTGAAGCAACAACGAGCATGACCATCGCTCGATAAAACGTTTCTGTCCAGCTCCAACCTAGTAAGTAATGTGGTAAAAACATCATTAGCGCTACAACAATTAATACTCCTTTGACATAAGTTCCTTCGAATTTTTCTATAAAAAGTTGAGAAGGAGATTTTTCGTCTTTTGCTGTTTGAACTAACTCAATGATCTTCTGAAAAAGGGTTTCATCATTTGTTTTTGTTACCGTAACTGTAATTGCACCGTTCATATTTACTGTACCCGAAAAAACATGATCGTCGATTTTTTTGACAACAGGCATGGACTCCCCAGTGATCGCAGCTTCATCAATGGTCGTTTGCCCTTTGCTAATTTTTCCATCTGTTGGAATTCGCTCACCTGGCTTCACTAATACTTGGTCACCGACTTGTAAAGCTGTAACAGCAATAACTTTTTCAGTACCACCAACAAGGACCGTAGCTTCTTCAGGTTGTAACTCCATTAAAGCAGAAATTTCACGATGGCTCTTATTTAACGTGTAAGTTTCTAAAGCCCCACTTAACGAAAAAATAAAGATTAGGATGGCGCCCTCAGCCCAATAACCGATAATGGCCGCACCAATTGCTGCCAAAATCATCAGTAGCTCGACGTTTAAAGAACGCTCAACAACTAAATCAGTAAAACCCTCCTTGGCTTTAAAGAAACCACCAATCACATATGATAGTAAAAAAGCAGCAACCGCAAACGTTTGAAACTCTAAGTTTTGTAAGACAATCGCTACGCCTAAAAAGAGCCCTCCAAATATAGCGAAAATTAATTCCTGATGTTCTTGAAATAACGACTTTTCAGTCGCTACAGGCTCTGCCTTCGTTAAACCAATACTCTCTCCCATATTTGTCATCTCCTTTTTATTTTTCGCTCTTTTATAAAGGTTGTTTTCGCAAAGGTTGTTGCTTTCGTAAAAATCCCAAAAGCCGGATTTTTACACAAAAAAACTAAGATTTCACAACTTATTTAGTAAGTAGTGCTCTTTTCTTACTCAATTTATTGAGTGATATCTTCATCTAAGGCATTTTTCCAATTATTTTACGTTAAAAAGCCACAATGTTTACGAAAAGAGCCTTTCTAAAAGATAGCTTTTAGGTCGTAACCAAGCGAATGCTTGGTTCTTCACACGTTGTTTATTATCAAAAGACGACCTAGAAGCAACAAACTTTGCGAAAACAGCCTTTTTTTTTCATCCAATTGAGAAGAACAATCAAAGTCATTACCCCTTAAAATGACGAAATGCTGCCATCCATAAAGGACGACAGCAGTACCTGAAAATTTACATGTATTTTATTATATTCATCTTACCATATAAAAGATAATTTGTAATTATGAATTATGAATTGTGTAGAAAGGAGAAGCTCCTCTGAAACAGCTTTCACCAATTCATAATTCATAATTTGAATTCATAACTTTATAGAAGTGGCGCAAATACTGTAGCAATCTTTTCTTTACTTCTATGGAAGAAGGAGCGGTTTTTGAGCTGTTCAATCGTTAAGCGCTCTGAAATTGAAATGTCGTGTTCCATTACTTCAATCACATCTTTAATAAATTCCTTGTTAAAGATGAGACAATTAATTTCATGATTAATATGGAAGCTACGGGGGTCGACATTAGCTGTGCCAATATCACATATTTTTTTATCGATGATAATCGTTTTTGCGTGGTAAAAGCCACGGTAATACCGAAATACTTCACAACCTGCTTCGAGCAAAGGTTGAAAGTAAGGGAAGGATGCTTCTTTTACTAAGGGATGATCACCTTGTTTTGGAATGATTAATTTAACATCAACGCCCCGTTTCGCTGCGGCAATCAGCTCAGTCTTAATTTCCTTACCAGGAATAAAGTACGGTGTTCCAATATAAATCGAATCCGTAGCTTCCTTAATAAAGTCAATAAACGATTCTTCAAGAAAAGCACCATCTGATGGGATGATTTTTAATTCGTGTAGTCCTTTAGCCAAAGGAGGATAGTATTGCTGTTGGGTGATTTTTTCTTTAGTAGCCACTGTCCAATCCTCTAAAAACTGTTCTTGCAGGTCCTGACAACCGTCACCTTCAATTCGCAAATGAATATCACGCCAATCGCCAAACTTCGGATCTCTACCTAAGTATTCATCACCAACGTTGAAGCCACCAATATAACCAATGTGACCATCTATAACGGTAATTTTTCGGTGGTTTCGGCGATTTAAGGTGAAAAATAGATAAGGGAACTTTGGAGGGTGAGAATGAGCAAAGGATACTCCAGCTTTTTTCAGCTCTCTTTGCATTTTTTTCGAGATGCTACAACCGACACGGTCGATGAGAAGTCTAACCTTTACACCCTCTTTTGCTTTTTCCTTTAAAGCCTTTAACACCTGTGTTCCAATATGGTCATCACGAAAGATATAGAAAAGCATATGGATATGATGCTCAGCATAGTTGATATCGGTAATCATTTTTTTATACAAATCGTGCCCCGAAGTAAGAATTTCACATTGGCCATTGCGAATTTCTTGAACATACCTTTTTGCTTCTTGACGTTGCTTTTTTAAACCTAATCTAAAATCTATCCAGAACCAAGTGATAAGTAGTAATATAATCGCTACTATCGTCATAAGTAACATAGAAGGCCTCCTTAATTTAAGGTTACAAATTAGTTTGTCCTAGTTTGCCAGGAATGTTGTATAAAGGAGAGTAAAAAATTTTTAAAAAATAATCGACTGAATGCTCATTCACAAAAACTTTTATGTTATAATAGTAATTAAATTTAGTATTTTCTTAATATTCACTTACATACACTGAAGGGGGTTGTTGGAATGGATGCATTTGTATATGTCAACTGGGCTTTATTTTTAGTTGTAACTGGTTACGCTGGGTTTCTTTTTGTCACCTTGGTTAAAACTCGTTACGAATTTATTAAACTAGGAAAAAAAGCCGAATGGAACAAAACAACGAAGGAACGTATTAATGAAGTTTTAGTGAATGTCTTTGGTCAAAAAAAACTAATGAAGGACAAAAAAAGTGGTCTCATTCATGTCATGCTTTTTTACGGATTTCTCCTTGTTCAGCTAGGAGCTATTGACTTAATTTGGAAAGGGCTTGCAACGGGCTCTCATTTTCCTTTAGGGCCACTTTATCCAATTTTTACATTCTTCCAAGAAATTGTCGTTTTAATGATTATTGTTGCCGTCGTTTGGGCTTTTCACCGTCGTTATGTAGAGAAGCTTGTTCGACTAAAGCGTAACTTTAAGTCAGGTCTTGTACTTATCTTTATTGGTGGATTAATGATTTCAAAATTACTTGCTAAAGGTATGGAAATTATCTGGCTTGAGAAGAGCATTTCTTGGGCAGAACCAGTTGCAGCATCAATTGCCACAATTGCTGGTGGGATTGGAGCGACAGCAGCAGGGGTATTATTCTTCATATTCTGGTGGGCGCATTTATTATTCTTACTAACATTTTTAGTGTATATTCCACAATCAAAGCATGCCCATTTAATTGCTGGTCCTGCAAACGTTTACTTAGGTAGAACTCATAAGGTCGGTCAATTGGCTTCCATTAACTTCGAAGATGAAGACCAAGAAGTATTTGGTATCAATAAAATAGAAGATTTCAACCAAAAGCAATTATTAGATTTATATGCCTGTGTAGAGTGTGGTCGCTGTACGAGTATGTGTCCTGCAGCTGGAACAGGAAAGCTCTTGTCACCAATGGATCTAATCGTTAAACTGCGTGATCATCTAACAGAAAAAGGTGCTGTTGTAACCTCAAGAAAACCGTGGTTACCTGCGTTTGCCTTCAATAATACAAAAGCAAACCAATTAGCGATGCAAGGAGCAGGCGGACAGGAAGCTGCAGCTGGCTACGATGTTGCGTTAATTGGTGATGTGATCACAGAAGAAGAAATTTGGGCATGTACAACATGTCGTAACTGTGAAGACCAATGTCCAGTTGCCAATGAGCATGTTGATAAAATCATTGATTTACGCCGTTATTTAGTTTTAACAGAAGGAAAGCTCGACGCAGATGCTCAACGCGCAATCACGAATATTGAACGCCAAGGAAATCCATGGGGGATTAACCGTAAAGAGCGTGAGAATTGGAAGGATATGCGTGAAGATATTAGAGTGCCAACAGTGAAAGAAATGGAGAAAGCCGGAGAAGAAATTGAGTACTTATTCTTCGTTGGTTCGATGGGCTCCTTTGACAACCGTAGTCAGAAGATCGCTCAATCATTTGCAAAAGTAATGAACGAGGCGGGAATTAAGTTTGCGATCCTCGGCAACAAAGAGAAAAATTCAGGCGATACACCACGCCGTATTGGTAACGAATTTTTATTCCAAGAGCTTGTGACATCCAACATTGAATTGTTCCAAAAGCATAACGTCAAAAAGATCGTGACCATTGATCCACATACGTACAATACCTTTAAAAATGAATATCCGGAATTTGGTTTAGAGGCAGAGGTTTACCATCACACAGAAGTATTGGCAAAGTGGATTGAAGAAGGTCGAATCAAGCCTCAATACGAAGTGAACGAAACCATTACTTTCCACGATTCATGTTATTTAGGTCGTTACAATGAAGTTTATGAAGCGCCAAGAAACGTTTTACGAGCTATACCTGGCGTGAAGCTAGTTGAAATGGAGCGTAACCGTGAAAACGGAATGTGCTGTGGTGCAGGTGGCGGCTTAATGTGGATGGAAGAACATGTAGGCACAAGAGTAAATGTTGCCAGAACTGAACAAGCACTAGAAGTGAACCCAACTGTCATTAGCAGTGGCTGTCCATATTGCTTAACAATGCTGAGCGATGGAACAAAAGCCAAAGAAGTTGATGAAACCATTCAGACATTGGATGTAGTTGAAATTTTAGAAAAATCGTTATTTAAGTCTGCTATTTAATGAATTTCATCATTCATTATTTTCGCAACTACAGTTAGCTCGGTTAAGGTAATTATGAAATTCACTCGACTAGATAAGAAATAAAAAACTTTTAAAGAAAATAATAGAAAGAAAATTAAAAATATTGTAAAATTAGGAAAGAAAACAATTTTGTGTGAGTAAAATGTGGTGTGCCTGACCAATAGGCACACCACCAACCTAAATTTATCTGTGAAAAATAGGCTCCCCTACAGTTTAGGAGGAAAGTTGTTTTTTCTAGAAAGATAATCATGTATAACCGTTTTTAGTAGTTAATGTCGAGCTCTAGCGCCTAGCCCCTCGAGGTCAAAAACACGTGTTCACTTAAATGCTGCCTCTGTGGTCCAGTGGGTCCTCGAGGCAAAGCTGCATGAAGTAACTCTAGAAGTAACACATGTTGTGAACGAGGTCAGTAGCTTTTGTCGGGGCTAAGCAAGGCGTTTGCGCTTTTCTTTATGCCGAACACCTGAGCGAGCGTTCAATCGAAGTAACTCATTTTTAAAGGAGGAAGTTGAGATGACAAGAACAGTAATCGTAAGCGGAGCTAGAACACCATTCGGGAAATTTGGAGGAAGTTTTAATAACTTAAAGGCTGTAGAACTTGGTGGTATTGCCATTAAAGAAGCTTTGGTAAGAGGAAATGTAAACGCTTCAGAAGTTGACGAGTGTATCTTAGGGATGGTCCTACAAGGAGGCCAAGGTCAAATTCCGTCACGCCAAGCTGCGAGTCTCGGTGGCTTACCTTATAGTGTCCCAACAGAAACGATTAATAAAGTTTGTGCCTCTGGAATGAGAAGTATTACTCTGGGTGACCAACTGATTCGAGCAAAAGACGCAGAAGTCGTTGTCGCTGGTGGGATGGAATCGATGAGTCATGCCCCTTATTTTATGTCAAAGGCTCGCTTCGGTTTTCGTATGGGCGATGGCAAGGTTCATGATTTAATGGTTCATGACGGGCTTACATGCTCATTCAAAGGTGTTCACATGGGTTCATATGGAAACGGAGTAGCAAAAGAACTAGAAATTACTCGTGAAGAGCAGGATCAATGGGCTCTTCGCAGTCACCAAAAGGCAGTCGAAGCGATAAAAGCAGGAAGACTTTCCGATGAAATCGTTGCCGTCGAAGTACCAGTTCGAAAGGGTGATCCAATCGTTGTATCACAAGACGAATCACCAAGAGCAGATACCTCAATTGAAAGATTGTCTAAACTTGCCCCTGTCTTTGACTCTACAGGTTCAATTACTGCTGGAAATGCCCCAGGAGTAAATGACGGTGCCTGTGCAGTCGTTCTGATGTCTGAAGAAAAAGCACAAGCAGAAGGAAAAGACGTCCTAGCAACAATCATTGGTCATACATCCTTAGCAATTGAACCAGAAAATTTTCCGAAGACTCCAGGCTTGGTCATTAATAAATTGTTATCGAAAACAGGAAAATCAATCGAAGAGATCGATTTATTTGAAGTAAACGAAGCATTTGCAGCAGTTGCCCTTGCAAGTAATCGAATTTCAGGTCTTGACCCTGAAAAAGTAAACGTTAATGGTGGGGCAGTTGCTCTTGGTCACCCAATTGGTGCCAGTGGCGCAAGAATTGTTCTTACCTTAGCTTACGAATTAAAGCGTCGCGGTGGCGGTATCGGAATTGCGGCCATCTGTAGCGGCGGTGGGCAAGGAGATGCGATCCTTATAGAAGTGTAAAAAACAGTTATGAGTGTTGAGTTATGAGTTATGAGTTATGAGTTTGTTTGAAAGCGATGCTCCAAAGTAAGTGCTAGGCAACTCAAACTAAAAAGACAAATCAATAATACGAAATTTAGGTAAATGTGTTGAGTGATGGTGAAGAGTTTTGAGTTAGTTTGCATGGGTTGCTACGAAGCAAAGCCCTAGCCAACTCAAAACTCACCCCTCAAAACTCAAAACTACCAATTAATAAAGTGGGGGAAACGATAATGGAAATGAATAAGGTAATGGTTATTGGTGCAGGGCAAATGGGTTCTGGTATTGCTCAGGTCTGCGCGCAAGCAGGTTATGAAGTGCTTTTAAATGATATTAAAGATGAATTTGTCGATCGTGGGTTAGGAATTATTAGTAAAAACCTCAACCGACAAGTTGAAAAAGGAAGATTAGCAGAAGAAGAACGTGATGCAATTCTTAACCGTATTACAGCCTCAGTTCAGCTAGAAGACGCTAGTGATGCTGACTTGGTTATTGAAGCGGCAGTAGAAAATATGGAAATCAAAGCAAAAATCTTCGCACAACTAGACGAAATCGCTCCAGCACATGCCATCTTAGCAACTAATACATCATCGCTCCCAATAACAGAAATTGCAGCCGTTACGAAGCGTCCAGAAAAGGTCATCGGTATGCACTTTATGAATCCAGTTCCAGTTATGAAATTAATCGAAGTGATCCGAGGCTTAGCTACTTCTGATGAAGTTTACGAAGTGATCGAGAACATGTCCCATAAATTAAACAAAACTCCAGTCGAAGTCAACGATTTCCCTGGCTTTGTAGCAAATCGTATTTTAATGCCGATGATCAATGAGGCCATTTATACAGTCTACGAAGGTGTAGCTACTCCAGAAGCGGTTGATGAGGTTATGAAGTTAGGAATGAACCATCCAATGGGTCCATTAACCCTTGCTGATTTTATTGGTCTTGATACTTGCCTTTACATTATGGAAACCTTACACGAAGGCTTTGGTGATGACAAATATCGCCCATGCCCATTACTAAGAAAATACGTGAAAGCTGGCTGGCTCGGTAGAAAATCAGGTCGAGGATTTTATAACTACAGTTGAGAGTGTAGAGTGTAAAGTTTAGAGTTGTGAAAGCTTTGCTTCGTTGCGATGCTCTCACCAACTCTACACTCTACACTTTAAACTCTACACTTAAAAAGGGGATGTTGACATGGAGTTGCGGTTTACTGAAGAACAAGAAATGATGCGGAAGATGGTTCGTGATTTTGCCCAAGAGCAAATTGCACCAATGGTTGAAGATATGGAGGAAAACGATCGCTTTCCTCGTGAAATTATAAAGCAAATGGGAGAGCTTGGCCTTTTAGGGATCCCAATTTCTGAAGAATATGGTGGCTCTGATATGGATTTTACTTCGTATATCATTGCCATTCACGAGCTATCAAAGGTGAGTGCGACAGTCGGGGTTATCTTGTCGGTACACACATCTGTTGGTACGAACCCAATCCTTTATTTTGGAACTGAGGAACAAAAGCAAAAATACGTTCCGAAGCTTGCGACAGGAGAATATTTAGGGGCCTTTGCGATAACTGAGCCTGGGGCTGGTAGTGATGCAGCAAGTATTAAAACGACAGCTGTAAAAAATGGTGATCATTACATCCTAAATGGTTCAAAGATATTTATTACAAATGCAGGTGAAGCTGATACGTATATTGTCTCGGCTAAAACAGATTCAAGTGCAGGGGTAAAAGGAATTTCTACTTTTATTGTTGAGAAGGATACACCAGGATTTTCAGTTGGCAAAAAAGAGAAGAAGATGGGATTACATGGCTCAAATACGTGTGAACTCATTTTTGAGGATGCGGTAGTTCCAGTCAGCAACCTTCTAGGTGAAGAAGGTCAAGGCTTCAAAATATTAATGGCAAACCTTGATATCGGTCGGATCGGGATCGCGGCGCAGTCGTTAGGAATTGCCGAAGCTGCACTAGAAAGTGCAATTGGTTATGCCAAGGAACGGAAGCAGTTTGGCAAACCAATTGGCGCACAACAAGGACTTGGTTTTAAATTAGCTGATATGGCGACGAAGGTTGAGGCGGCAAAATTACTTGTGTATCGTGCAGCTGCACTTCGTCAACGTGGCTTACCATGTGGTCAGGAAGCATCAATGGCAAAGCTATTCGCTTCAAGGGCAGCGATGGAAGTTGCCACAGAGGCGATACAAGTTTTTGGTGGGTATGGTTATACGAAAGATTATCCAGTTGAGCGCTTTTTCAGGGATGCAAAAATCTGCGAGATTTATGAAGGTACTAGTGAGATACAAAGAATCGTGATAAGTAAGCATTTGTTAAGAGATTTATAGAAAACTAGGGGGATTAGCCAATGAACTTTTTATTAACTGAAGAACAAGAAATGATAAGAAAAATGGTCCGAGATTTTGCGAAAAATGAAGTTGCTCCATCAGCAGCAGAACGCGATGAAGAAGAACGCTTTGACCGTGGTATTTTTGACATGATGGGGGAACTAGGCTTAACAGGTATTCCATGGCCAGAAGAATATGGTGGAATTGGTGGCGACTTTTTATCCTATGCAATTGCCGTTGAAGAACTTTCACGCGTCTGCGCATCGGTAGGGGTAACGTTGTCAGCTCATACGTCGTTAGCAGGCTGGCCTGTTTATAAATTTGGTACAGAAGAACAAAAACAAAAGTTTTTACGACCGATGGCAGAAGGAAAGAAATTAGGTGCGTACGGTCTAACAGAGCCTGGGGCAGGATCAGACGTTTCAGCAATGAAAACAACTGCTAAAAAAGATGGCGATGACTACATTTTAGATGGTTCAAAAATCTTTATTACAAACGGTGGCGACGCCGAGATTTACGTCGTTTTCGCAGTAACACAACCAGAATTAAAGCATAAAGGAGTAAGTGCCTTTATCGTTGAAAAAGGAACTCCTGGATTTTCTTTCGGTAAAAAAGAAAAGAAATTAGGAATTCGTTCGTCATCTACGTTAGAAATCATTTTTGATAACTGTCGTGTACCTAAAGAAAATCTCCTTGGAAAAGAAGGCGAAGGATTTAAAATTGCGATGATGACTTTAGATGGCGGCCGTAATGGAATTGCAGCACAAGCTGTTGGTATCGCACAAGGAGCACTTGATGCAGCCGTTAATTACGCAAAAGAAAGAAAACAGTTTGGTAAACCGATTGGTGCCCAACAAGGTTTGGCATTTAAGATTGCCGATATGGCTACAAAGATTGAAGCTTCTAGATTACTAACGTACCAAGCTGCTTGGCGTGAGAGTGTAGGACTTCCGTACGGCAAAGAGTCAGCAATGTCAAAGCTATTTGCTGGTGATACTGCGATGGAAGTGGCGATTGAAGCCGTTCAAGTATTCGGTGGCTATGGCTATACAAAAGAATACCCAGTTGAACGCTATATGAGAGATGCGAAAATCACTCAAATCTACGAGGGAACAAACGAAATTCAAAGACTCGTTATATCCAAAATGCTATTGGCAGATTAAAATCAGTTTTGAGGTAGGCGTTATGAGTTTTGAGTTGTCTGAGAGAAAGCTTCGAAGCAAACTTTCAATTAACTCAAAACTCAACACTCAAAACTCATAACTAAGTAGGGGAGTGCATAAGTCGTTGAAAAAGAAGAAAGTACCTTCAATGGTAAAGGACCAGCAGCTAATTAAAAAAAGGCGAGAACAAATGATTAAGGCGGCAGTTACCCTTTTTAAAGAAAAAGGTTTCCATAGAACAACTACGAGAGAAATTGCAAAAGAGTCTGGATTTAGTATTGGTACTCTCTATGAGTACATTGGTTCGAAAGAAGATATTCTCTATCTCGTTTGTGACGCGATCTATGACGAAGTAAGTGAAAAGTTAAAGAAGCGGCTGACTCAAGATGTAGAGGGAATCGAAAGTTTAAAATCAGCGATTGCTGCGCTCTTTAAGGTCATTGACGACCTGCAAGATGAAGTTTTAGTCATGTACCAGGAGTCAAAGTCACTACCAAAAGAAGCGTTGGGCTATGTACTGCAAAAAGAAATGGACATGACAGCAATGATCGAGCAAATCATTCAAGAATGTGTTAAACAAGGTCACCTCGCTTTAGCTGATGAAGAGGTGAAGCTAGCCGCAGACAACATCCTCGTCCAAGCGCATATGTGGACATTTAGACGGTGGCAGGTACAAAAAAACTATACGCTCGATCAATACATTGAATTACAAACAAAGTTACTGTTAGATGGATTACTTAAAAAATAGATTTGAGTTATGAGTTTTGAGTTATGAGTTCTTGTAAGCTAAGCAACGAAGCAAAGCAAAACCACTCAACACTCAAAACTCAACACTCAAAACTGAATTAGGAGATGATCTTGTGGAGAAGGTTGAAATTTATCGGCCGAAAAATCATGTTCGCTTTGTAACGGCATCAAGTTTGTTTGACGGCCATGATGCATCTATTAATATTATGAGAAGAATGCTGCAAGCGAGCGGCGCTGAGGTCATTCACCTAGGGCACAATCGTTCAGCTGAAGAGGTTGTTCATGCAGCGATCCAGGAAGATGTTCAAGGGATTGCTCTTTCCTCTTACCAAGGCGGTCACATGGAATATTTTAAATATATGTATGACCTTCTTAAGGAGCAAGGTGCTGAGCACATTCGCATTTATGGCGGTGGTGGCGGTGTTATTATTCCAGCTGAAATTAAAGAATTACATGAGTATGGGATTGCCCGAATTTTTTCACCAGAGGATGGGCGATTGCATGGTCTTCAAGGCATGATTAACATGATGATGGAGGAATGCGACTTCCCAACGGTTAAGACGGTAACAGTTGAGATTGAACAGTTACGAGACAAGAACGTTCAGGCCATTTCAAAGTTAATTACTTTAGCTGAGAAACAAGAGCTAGATTACCAAGAAGTCTCCACTACTGCAGAAGCAGCTTTTGAAAAAATTCAAGCGATGGCACAAACTGTTCCAGTCGTTGGGATTACAGGTACTGGTGGAGCTGGCAAAAGTTCATTAACCGATGAATTAGTTCGTCGTTTTTTATATGAATTTACTGATAAAACAGTGGCAATTCTCTCCATTGATCCGACGAAGCAAAAAACAGGCGGAGCACTTCTTGGTGACCGCATTCGCATGAATTCGATTAATTCACCACGGGTGTTTATGCGTTCACTGGCCACACGTGGTTCAAAGATGGAAATTTCCGCAGGGATTCGTGATGCCATCCAGGTAGTCAAGGCTGCTGGTTTTGACTTAGTTATCGTTGAAACAAGTGGAATTGGGCAAGGAGATGCAGCAATCGTTGAAGTTGTTGATATTTCCATGTATGTGATGACAAGTGAATTTGGAGCCCCATCACAGCTTGAAAAAATTGATATGATTGATTATGCAGATTTAATTTGTATTAATAAATTTGAGCGTAAAGGCTCTGAAGATGCATTACGTGATGTAAAAAAACAATATCAGCGTAGTCATACTCGCTTTGACGAGGACCCAGATATGATGCCTGTGTATGGAACGATTGCTAGTCAATTTAATGATCCAGGCACAAACACATTATTTGTGGCTCTCATCAATAAAATTAATGAGAAGTACGAATTAGATTGGCAGACGACACTTGAAACAACGAAAAATGTTGTGAAAAACAACTTAATCATCCCACCTGAACGTGGTCAATATTTATTTGAAATCGTTAAGACGATTCGTAGCTATAAGGAATTTTCCGAAGAGCAAGTAACCTACGCAAGAAAGCTATACCAAATTAAGGGTACGGTTGAAGCGCTGAATACACTTGGGACTTCAGAGGAGGTTCTCACTGAATTAGCCAAGGTTCAGACCTTTTATGAAGAAAAGCTACATCCTGAAACAAAGACACTCATTGAAAGATGGCCGGCATTAAGAGAGAGCTACTCAAAAGATGAGCTAGTAACAAAAATTCGTGACAAAGAAATTCGAACTGAATTAACGACAACAAGTCTAGCGGGCTTAAAAATTCCGAAAGTAGCTTTACCTAAGTTTGATGATTGGGGAGAAATTGTTCGTTGGTGCTTGAAGGAGAATGTGCCAGGAGAATTTCCATATACAGCGGGTGTATTCCCATTCAAACGTCAAGGTGAAGATCCAAAACGCCAATTTGCTGGGGAAGGCACACCTGAGCGAACAAATCGCCGCTTCCACTACCTATCGAAGGATGATGATGCAAAACGACTGAGTACAGCCTTCGATTCAGTGACGTTATACGGTGAAGACCCAGATTATCGTCCTGATATTTACGGGAAAGTTGGCGAAAGTGGTGTAAGCATTTGTACATTAGATGATATGAAAAAGCTTTATGCAGGCTTTGACTTATGTGCTCCTTCAACGTCTGTTTCGATGACGATCAACGGACCAGCACCGATTATTCTTGCGATGTTTATGAACACGGCTGTTGACCAACAAATTGAAAAGTTCGAAGCTGAACAGCAGCGTCAAGCAACTGAAGAAGAGCGTAGCAAGATTAAAGCTCTTACCTTGGCAAATGTTCGTGGTACCGTACAAGCAGATATCTTAAAAGAAGATCAAGGTCAAAACACTTGTATTTTCTCAACAGAATTTGCTCTTAGGATGATGGGCGATATCCAACAGTACTTCATCGATTATAAAGTTCGTAACTACTATTCTGTTTCGATTTCAGGCTACCATATTGCTGAAGCTGGAGCGAACCCTATTAGCCAGTTAGCTTTTACATTAGCAAATGGGTTTACGTATGTAGAATACTATTTAAGTCGTGGAATGAAAATTGATGACTTCGCACCAAATCTGTCCTTTTTCTTCTCAAACGGACTGGACCCTGAATACACGGTAATCGGTCGGGTTGCCAGAAGAATTTGGTCAACGGTTATGAAACATAAATATAAAGGGAATGATCGAAGTCAGAAGCTAAAGTACCATATTCAGACTTCAGGTCGCTCGCTTCATGCGCAAGAAGTAAATTTTAATGATATTCGTACAACATTACAAGCACTAATGGCAATCTACGATAACTGTAACTCCTTACACACAAACGCTTATGATGAAGCAGTGACAACACCAACGGAGGAATCAGTACGTCGTGCGATGGCGATCCAAATGATTATTACCAAAGAGCTAGGTCTAGCAAAAAATGAAAACTCGCTACAAGGTTCATTTATTATCGATGAGCTCACCGACCTAGTTGAGGAAGCAGTACTTCAAGAATTAGAAAAAATCAGTGACCGTGGCGGTGTACTAGGGGCCATGGAAACTCAGTACCAACGAGGAAAGATCCAAGAAGAGTCTATGTATTATGAAATGAAAAAGCATAGCGGTGAACTTCCAATCATCGGAGTGAACACGTATCTCAATCCAAATGCTCCTTCGGAAGAGGAATTTGAAATGGAAATTGCACGTGCAACAAAAGAAGAGAAAGAGCAACAAATTGCTAATCTTCGTTCATTCCAAGATCGCAATAAAGGTCGTGTCGAGCTTGCTTTGAAAAACTTACAACAAACAGCCATGTCCAACGGCAACGTGTTTGCCGAACTAATGGAAACAGTGAAAGTGGCTTCCCTTGGACAAATAACCCAAGCGCTATACCAAGTGGGTGGGCAGTACAGACGTAATATGTAATCTTAATTTTTCCAAGAATCGAGTTTGATGAATAATCAAGCTCGGTTCTTCTTACTTTAGAAGTTTTGAGTTATGAGTGTTGAGTTATGAGTTTTCTTATATTATCGCTTCGAAGTAAAGCGTTCAACAACCTCAAAACTCAAATTCAAAACTCAAAACTAAAATTTTTACACTGGACTAGCATAATGTTTTCATTTATGTTTATAATGAAAGGTATGATTTTCCTTACTATCATTCAAAGAAAACACATAATTTTTTTATTACACTATCATTTATAAACTTTGGTTGATAGGATAAGAAAGACAGGCAAGTCAGTTTTTTTTAAGGCTCTTTTCGTAAATGTTGTTGCTAATGAAACTAATAGATAATACATACACTATGGTTAGAAAGATGTACCTATCTTTGGGCAACAATTCTATAAAACAACAATTTATGCGAAAATAGCTTTTCCAACATAAATTAATGATCAATGTTCATTGAAAGGATGGTCAACTTTGACGCTAAATGAGTACACGCCAGAAGAAATCAAAGAAATGTCCATGGTGGAGATTTCTTATGAGTTAATGAAGAGTGAAAAGCAACCTTTTTTATATGGTGACTTAGTAAAGCGAGTTGCTGAAATTAAAGGAATGTCTGAAAGTGAGGTAATGGATCGTATCTCTTACCTATACACAGACTTAAATGTTGATGGTCGATTCATTTGTCTTGGCGAAAATCGTTGGGGCTTACGTACTTGGTACCCTTATGAGCAAGCTGATGAAGAAATTACACCGACAGTTCGTCGTAAGAAAGCGAAGAAAGTCGATGATGATGATCTTGATATCGATTTAGATGAGGACTTCGATGATCTTGAGGAAGACTTAGATGATGAGTTTGAAGATCTAGAAGATGAATTAGATGAACTGGTAAGTGAAGAAAATGAAGACGAAGATTTTGACCTAGATTTAGACGAGGAAGATGAAGACGCTGTTGATGATGCTGATGAAGATTTAGATGGAGAGTTAGAAGACGAAGAAGACGAGCTTCTATAATGTTCTCGTAAATCACATCTTGACAAGTGATGCTTGTCTAGGATAAAATTCTTTTTGGGCTTTTCTTATGAGCAAAAAATGAATAGAACTTTATTTAGAAAAAATGGATTTCACCTTTAAAGGAAGTCTAAGCTTTTTCTTAATTACTTAAGTAAAAACAAAAGTTCGCCCCCGAAAAATTGGGGCAGTGGCTTTTGTTTTTTTGTTTTTATGTGAATTTCAAAATCCCCTTAGTTCACCAATGCTGAAATAAGATTATGAAATTCATTAGATTGGAAAGTATAAACAGTGGAAACTAATTTTTGAGATCGAAATTTGATGTAGGTTTAAAAAGTGATCTAAAAGCACTCATATCATTTTTAAGCATATTAGGATTCGCTTGCGCCAACTCAAAACTCAAAATACAAAACTACACAAAAAGAGAGGGAATAAAATGGCGACGAAGTATATTTTTGTAACTGGTGGGGTTGTATCTTCACTTGGAAAAGGGATTACAGCTGCATCTTTAGGACGTTTATTAAAAAACCGAGGCTTGAAAGTATTTATTCAAAAATTTGACCCATATATCAACGTTGACCCAGGTACAATGAGTCCTTATCAACATGGGGAAGTCTTCGTTACTGATGATGGCGCAGAAACGGATCTTGACCTTGGGCATTATGAGCGTTTTATTGACATTAACTTAAGTAAAAACAGTAATGTGACAACAGGAAAAATCTACTCAACAGTGTTGAAAAAAGAGCGCCGTGGAGACTATTTAGGTGGAACGGTTCAAGTTATTCCTCATATTACAAATGAAATCAAAGAAAGAGTTTTCCGTGCTTCTAAAGAAACAAATGCCGATGTTGTTATTACGGAAATCGGTGGTACAGTTGGTGACATTGAATCACTTCCATTTTTAGAAGCGATCCGTCAAATTAAGAGTGATGTCGGTGTTCGTAATGTGATGTATATTCACTGTACACTAATTCCTTATTTAGCAGCTGCAGGAGAAATGAAGTCAAAACCGACACAACACAGTGTAAAAGAACTGCGTAGCTTAGGTATTCAACCAAACGTTATTGTTGTTCGTACTGAGCGTCCTGTTCCAGACGATATGAAAGACAAGATTGCTCTATTTTGCGATATCGATAAAAACGCAGTCATTGAAGCAAGAGATGCTGACACATTATATGAGGTTCCACTTGATCTACAAAGACAAAACTTAGATAAATTTGTTTGCGAATATTTAAACCTTGAGTGCAAAGAAGCTGATATGACAGAGTGGAAAGCTCTTGTTAATAAAGTGAAAAATTTATCTGGTAAGACAACCATTGGTTTAGTTGGTAAATATGTGGCGTTACAAGATGCCTACCTTTCTGTTGCAGAATCACTTCGCCATGCAGGTTATGCGTTTGATGCTGATATTGAAATTAAATGGATTAATGCAGAAGAAGTAACAGAAGAAAATGTAAGTGATTTATTAAAAGACGTCGATGGAGTTTTAGTTCCTGGTGGCTTTGGTGATCGTGGAATTGAAGGGAAAATTTCTGCCATTAAGTATGCTCGTGAAAACAAAGTTCCTTTCTTAGGTATTTGTTTAGGTATGCAGTTAGCATCGATTGAATATGCAAGAAATGTTCTTGGCTTAGAAGGAGCTAATTCTTCAGAACTTAACCCTAGCACAAAATATCCTGTCATTGACCTATTACCAGAGCAAAAGGATATTGAAGATTTAGGTGGGACATTACGTCTAGGATTATATCCATGTAAATTGACTGAAGGTACAGTTGCATACGGAGCGTACCAAGAGCAAGTAGTTTACGAACGTCACCGTCACCGTTATGAATTTAATAATGAGTACCGTGAACAAATGGAAAAAGCAGGCTTTAAGTTTTCAGGGACAAGCCCAGATGGCCGTCTAGTTGAAATCATTGAAATTGAGGATCACCCATACTTTATCGCTTCTCAATTCCATCCTGAGTTTGTTTCTCGTCCAAATCGTCCACAACCATTATTTAGAGAATTTATTAGAGCGTCATTAAATAAAGCATAGTACCAAGACCCCCTGTTTCAATTGGAATAGGGGGTCTTCTATTTGCTGGTTGGACAAGTTGCCCGGGAAACTATAGCTTCGTTCAGCTGATCTAGGATCACAGCATTAACTACTTATATCTATAAAAATCTGAATTGTGATTTTAATGGCATTGAGAGAGGCGATTAAATTTTTTTTGTAAAAAGAAGGAGAATTTGCTGACGAAAAAGAATTTATTATGTCAGGTAGGAGTACGCAAAAATAGAGATGGCGGTGACTTATGAAGAAAAAAATATTAATTGTCGATGATCAATTTGGGATTCGCGTGTTACTAAATGAGATTTTTCAAAAAGATGGCTATGATACGTATCAAGCAGCAAGTGGTGTTCAAGCATTGAGTATTGTAGAAGAAAATTTACCGGATTTAGTTATTCTAGATATGAAAATCCCTGGGATGGATGGTCTAGAAATTTTAAGAAGGTTAAAACAATATAATTCAAGTATTGAAGTGATTATGATGACGGCATATGGCGAACTCGATATGATCAACGAGGCGATGAAGCTAGGCGCAATTACTCATTTCGCGAAACCGTTTGATATCGACGAGGTACGTGCTGTCATTAAAAAACAACTAGGTGTCTAAAAAAGGCTTGGGACGGAAACGCTTACATTGTGTTTTGCGATTTGTCAAGATATTTTCGTGATTTTTTTTGTTGGTATGTTATAATATGTCTGTACAACGAAATGAAAATTTTATTCAAGGTAGCTTCTAATCTATATCAAGGAAATGTTAATCCTTTTATACATAATTACTATGTACTTTTGGTTAAAATTTAAGAGTAAAGCTACTTTTTAAAAATTTTCGTTTGAGACAAATCGTACGAATACAAATGTTTTAGTTAAAGGCTCTTTTCCGTAAATTTTGTTGCTTTTAAAACAACAACTATGCGAAAACAGTCTATTTAAAAGGAGGAATCACCAATGCCTTTAGTTTCAATGAAAGAAATGTTAGAAAAAGCAAAAAGTGAAGGATATGCTGTAGGACAGTTTAACCTTAACAACCTTGAATTTACACAAGCAATCTTACAAGCAGCTCAAGCAGAAAATTCACCAGTAATCTTAGGTGTATCAGAAGGTGCTGCACGCTATATGGGCGGTTTCAAAACAATCGTAAAGATAGTTGAAGCTCTAATGGAAGAGTACAAAACAACTGTTCCTGTAGCTATTCACCTTGACCATGGTTCAAGTTACCAAAAATGTGCTGAAGCAATTCATGCTGGATTTACCTCTGTAATGATCGATGCTTCACACCATTCTTTTGAAGAGAACATTGAAATCACTTCAAAAGTGGTTGAGCTTGCACACTTCCACGGTGTATCTGTAGAAGCAGAATTAGGGACTGTTGGTGGACAAGAGGACGATGTAATTGCTGAAGGTGTTATTTATGCAGATCCAAAAGAGTGTGAGGAGTTAGTTAAGCGCACTGGTATCGACTGTTTAGCACCTGCATTAGGTTCTGTTCATGGTCCATATAAAGGTGAGCCAAACTTAGGTTTCAAAGAAATGGAAGAAATCTTAAACCTAACCGGTGTACCTTTAGTGTTACATGGTGGTACTGGAATTCCAACTGCTGATATTACGAAAGCAATTTCTTTTGGAACAGCAAAAATTAACGTAAACACTGAAAACCAAATCGCATCTGCAAAAACAGTTCGTGAAGTTTTAGCAGCTGATTCTGAAGTTTACGATCCTCGTAAATACTTAGGACCAGCACGTGAAACAATCAAACAAACTGTTATTGGCAAAATGCGTGAATTTGGTTCATCAAATAAAGCTTAATAGCAGAAAAGTTGGTCTTTTTTTGAGGAGACCAACTTTTTTTTATTAGAATTAGAATTAGAAATTATAAAATCTCAACGTAATAACTGTCTAGCTCCAAGACACATCAATGAAGTTACTTCATTGCAGGTTTTGCGACGAGTAAACGAAGTGACGCAGGAGCAGCGCCCAGCCCCTCCAGGTCAAATAACCTTCGAGAGAATAAGTGAACTTCCTTTTTCCTAGGGCGCTAGCGCTTTTCTAATAAATATGTTCTATTCGTGAATCATACTCCTGATGTTCCTCATCGCACAACAAACTTTCGATGCAAAATAGCTATTGAAGAAAAATACCATAATTTGCCGAAAAAAGACGAGAAATTTTAAAAGGAATTACCGAAAGAAAATTGAATATATATCGACAGTGTAATTTGATTTCATAATCAAATTTTATCCACATGGGGACAATAATAATGTGGTTGATTTAATCGAGATGAAATTCGCTCAGTACATAACAATCAAATTTATGGGGTGGTCAACAATGAAATTTTTTATTGATACAGCAAATCTAGACGAAATTAAAGAAGCAAATGCTTTAGGGGTTTTAGCAGGTGTAACTACGAATCCTTCATTAGTAGCTAAAGAAGAAGGGGTAGACTTCCATACACGATTAAAGGAAATAACAGCAATAGTGCCAGGCTCTGTAAGTGCCGAAGTTATTGCCCTTGACTTTGAAGGAATGTTAAAAGAAGGCAAAGAGTTAGCGGCCATTGCCCCAAATATTACAGTTAAAGTTCCGATGACAACAGAAGGTTTAAAAGCTGTCCGAGCTTTCACAGATTTAGGCATTAAAACAAACGTAACTCTTGTGTTTTCTGCGGTACAGGCATTACTAGCTGCAAGAGCGGGTGCTACCTATGTCTCGCCATTTTTAGGGCGTCTTGATGATATTGGCCAAAATGGCTTAGATTTAGTTGCGCAAATCGCGGAGATGTTTTTTATTCATGGCATCGAAACTGAAATTATTGCTGCCTCGATTCGCCATCCAATGCACGTCCATGAAGCAGCTATGAAAGGTGCTCATATTGCTACAATTCCTTTTAAAGTAATCAACCAACTAGTGAAACATCCATTAACTGACCAAGGGATCGAGAAATTTCTAGAAGATTGGAATAAACAGAAATAATGGTATAATAAAATTGAAGAAGCACCTTATACCTTTTTGAGGTGCTTCTGAAGTTTTGAGTGTTGAGTTTTGAGTTATGAGTTAGTTCTAGAAAAGCTTCGATGCGACAAGAACAGAAAACTCAAAATTCAAAACTCAAAATTCAAAACTCTAAACTCGAATTTTAGAACAATTTGTAATTTTTTAGACTGTTTTTATTCAATGTGGTTATAATGGTAAAACATCAAGAAAGACAAAATTAGCCTTTTAATAAGGTTCATTTTCAAAGCAAACCACATTCTGACAGTATAAAAAAGAAGGGAAGCTGTTATGGAAAAGTTATTAATTGAGGGCGGTTATCCTCTAGAGGGAAGAGTAAATATTAGTGGAGCAAAAAATAGCGCAGTTGCGCTGATTCCAGCTGCCATTTTAGCTGATTCAGAGGTAACGATTGATAATTTACCACAAATCTCTGATGTACAATTACTTAGTGAACTTCTTGAAGAAATTGGAGGGAAAACAGCTTTAGAAGGTGACTCGTTAACTGTTTATCCGGAAAACATGTTCGCTATGCCATTACCGAATGGTAGTGTGAAAAAGCTCCGTGCTTCTTATTATCTAATGGGGGCAATGTTAGGTAAATTTAAAAAAGCGGTTATCGGTTTACCTGGGGGCTGTAATTTAGGTCCTAGACCGATTGATCAACATATTAAGGGCTTCGAGGCTCTTGGTGCAAAAGTAACGAATGAACAGGGCGCAATCTATTTGCGAGCTGACGAGTTACGCGGTGCAAAAATCTATTTAGACGTTGTTAGTGTTGGAGCGACAATAAATATTATGCTAGCAGCAGTAAGGGCAAAAGGTAGAACGGTGATTGAAAATGCAGCCAAAGAGCCGGAGATTATTGATGTTGCAACTTTATTAACAAGTATGGGTGCACAAATTAAAGGTGCTGGAACGAATGTCATTCGGATCGATGGTGTTGATTCACTCCATGGCTGTCGCCACTCGATCATTCCTGACCGTATTGAAGCTGGAACTTATATGATTTTAGCTGCGGCAATGGGGAAACAAGTATTAATTGACAATGTCATTCCTGACCATTTAGAGTCATTAATTGCCAAGCTTCGAGAGATGGGCGTTCATATTGAGACGAATGATGATCAAATTTATGTTTACCAAACAGGGAACTTAAAAGGTGTCGATATTAAAACACTGGTTTATCCAGGTTTTCCAACGGACTTACAACAACCATTTACATCGCTTCTTACAAAAGCTAGTGGTACAAGTATTGTAACCGATACGATATACAATGCGAGATTTAAGCATATAGATGAACTTAGACGAATGGGAGCCAACGTAAAGGTAGAAGGTAGATCTGCCATTATAAATGGTGACGCTCCTCAGCTACAAGGGTCAAAAGTAAGAGCGAGTGACCTTCGTGCTGGTGCGGCTCTAGTAGTAGCCGGACTAATGGCCGAAGGAATTACAGAAATATCCGGGATTGAGCATATTGACCGTGGCTACGAGCACTTGGAAGAAAAGCTAATCGGTCTTGGAGCGAAAATCTGGCGAGAAAAAATGACTGCTGAAGAGATGAAAGAAGTGGAAAACGCTTAGTAGTTTTGAGTGAAGAGTTATGAGTTTTGCGGGAAAGGCTTCGAAGCAAAACTTGCAATAACTCAAAACTCAACACTCAAAACTCAACACTGAATTTGGGGGAGAGATAATGGAAAGAAGTTTAACGATGGAATTGGTACGTGTTGTAGAGGCGGCAGCTTTAGCATCTGCACGCTGGATGGGGAGAGGCGATAAAGATTCTGCTGACGATGCGGCTACGCAAGCAATGCGAGATGTTTTTGACACAATCCCAATGAGAGGTTCGGTTGTTATTGGTGAGGGTGAGATGGATGAAGCACCAATGCTATACATAGGTGAAAAGCTAGGGAATGGCTATGGAACACGTTTGGATGTTGCGGTTGACCCTCTAGAAGGAACAAACATTGTTGCAAATGGAGAGTGGAACGCACTAGCTGTTTTAGCTGTTGCTGATCAGGGGAATTTACTGCATGCGCCAGATATGTACATGGACAAAATCGCTGTAGGCCCTGAATCTGTTGGTAAGGTTAGCCTTGATTTTACTGTTCTCCAAAATCTTCAAGCTGTTGCCGAAGCAAAAAGGAAAAACATTGATGATTTAGTAGTTGCTATTTTAAAACGTGAACGCCATGAAAAACTAATCCAAGAGATTCGTGATACGGGTGCTCGTATTAAGCTAATGCAGGATGGCGATGTTGCTGCGGCTATTAATACTGCTTTTGAAGATACAGGGGTTGATATTTTACTAGGTTCAGGCGGAGCGCCTGAAGGAGTTTTAGCTGCTGTTGCCCTCAAGTGTCTTGGAGGAGAACTTCAAGGTAGACTATTGCCACAAAATGAAGAGGAAATAGAGCGTTGTAAAAAAATGGGGATCGATGATGTTAATCGAGTGTTACTCATGGACGACCTTGTTAAAGGGGATGACTGTATTTTTGCAGCAACAGGAGTAACAGATGGCGAATTATTAAAAGGTGTTCGTTACCAAGGTGACGTTGGTTACACGCAATCGGTGGTTATGCGTGCAAAGTCAGGTACGGTTCGTTTTATTGATGGAAAACATAGTTTGAAGAAAAAACCGGACTTGGTCATTAAATAATGATACTAGAGTTTAGAGTCTTTTTGGCTCTAAACTCTATCATTTTCTTGTAATTAAACGAACAAACGTTCTTTACAAACGACAATTCAAAGAATATAATAGAGTTACAAAAAGTATTTTTGTGCTTGAATAAGATCAATAATTATGGATAAAATTATTATTACCTGTTAAGTTAATAGTAAATCGATGCTTTTCATGATAAAATTTAAATAGGAACACTTATTAGTGTTTCATAGGTCTAGTATATTCTTCTTACAAATTAGGACATTTGAACCTCAATTTTTCACTTCTGTTAGCATATATTCCTTTCAAAATACAATTCCAGATCAAAAAATTACATTTTCAAATTAGTCTCTTTTATGTTTAAGAGGTATTTTTTAGTGCTTTTATTTTGTAACAAAAATCTATTAAAAGAAGTGGTGTCATATGGGAGTAAATTTAGCTGAATTAGAAACAAAGAAGTTGCGTGAGTTATACGAACTAGCTAAACAATATAAAGTAACTTCGTATAGCAAGCTAACAAAAAAAGAGTTGATTTTTGCCATTTTAAAAGGGCAAGCAGAAGAGGATGGGTTAATGTTCATGGAAGGAACATTAGATATCGTTTCTGCAGAAGGATTTGGCTTTTTAAGGCCGATTAATTACTTACCAAGCTCGGAAGATATTTACATTTCCGCATCGCAAATTCGTCGATTTGAGCTAAGAAATGGTGATAAGGTCTCTGGTAAGGTTAGAAAGCCAAAAGAAAATGAGCGTTTTTATGGATTACTTCAAGTAGAAGCGGTAAATGGTGACGATCCAGATACAGCGAGAAACCGACCTCATTTTCCGGCATTAACGCCTTTATATCCAGAGAAGAAAATTAAGCTAGAAGCTGCACCGGAAAAGGTCTCATCAAGAATTATTGATTTTATCTCTCCAGTTGGATTTGGCCAACGTGGATTAATTGTCGCTCCTCCCAAAGCGGGTAAAACCCTTTTATTAAAGGAAGTTGCCAATAGTATTTCAGTAAATCATCCTGATGCTGAACTAATTGTCCTCTTAATCGATGAGCGTCCCGAGGAAGTAACAGATATTGAGCGTTCGGTAAATGCTGAAGTTGTCAGTTCAACGTTCGATGAAGTTCCTGAAAATCATATTAAGGTTGCTGAACTTGTCCTCGAGCGTGCGATGCGTCTGGTTGAGCACAAAAAAGACGTAATTATCTTGATGGATTCAATTACACGTCTAGCACGTGCTTACAACTTAGTCGTTCCTCCAAGCGGAAGAACGCTTTCTGGTGGTATTGACCCTGCAGCTTTCCATCGTCCTAAACGTTTCTTTGGGGCAGCGAGAAACATTGAAGAAGGCGGTAGCTTAACGATTTTAGCAACGGCATTAGTTGATACTGGCTCACGTATGGATGAAGTTATTTACGAAGAATTTAAGGGAACTGGGAATATGGAACTTCATCTTGATCGCAAGCTCGCTGAAAGACGGATTTTCCCTGCAATTGATATTTTACGTTCTGGTACAAGACGTGAAGAGCTACTTTTACCAAAAGATCAGCTTGAAAATCTATGGGCAATCCGCAAAACAATGAAAGATTCATCAGAATATGTTGATCATTTCATCCGTAAAATCAAATCGACGAAGTCTAACGAAGAGTTTTTTGCATCAATTGAAGCGGACAAAGCTGGTCGTAAGGTTCGTTCATAATATTGGATCATCTATGCCCATAAAATTACAGTTGCAAAACCAATCCTAAGTTGATATAATTTCGTCATGTGCGAAAAAGGTGTTGAATATTAACACACCTAGTTAACTCTGTTTCGAAGAGATTCAGGGCAAAAAGGAGATGAAAAGTATGAAACCGGAAATCCATCCTAAATATCAAAAAGTTGTATTTAAGGATACAAGTACAGGTTTTATGTTCTTAAGTGGCTCAACTAAGTATTCTAGTGATACTGTTGAGTTTGAGGGCAAAACTTATCCACTAATCAACGTGGAAATTAGTTCTGACTCTCATCCATTCTACACAGGTCGTCAGAAGTTTGCTGACGCTGGTGGACGCGTGGATCGCTTTAAGAAAAAATACAACCTTAAGTAATCAAAAAATAAAGAAGACAGGCAAGCGCAACTCTACTTGCCTGTTTTTTTTTCACACAAATTAGTTACTTTCATTTAGTAAGAGTTCATTATTGGTAACAAAAGTATTCATTGAATTCTTACATACTATGCTAAAATGAACATTGAAAAAAGAGTCCAATAAAAGACTGTAATATAGATTAATGACCTAACGAAAATAATATAAAAAAGTCGATCTTCTTTTGCGGGAGAGAATACTTGAACATCATTGATGGGAGAGACAAATATGCATTTAACAAGAAAAGAAGGCTGGTTAGAGGTTGTTTGCGGAAGTATGTTTTCTGGAAAATCCGAGGAGTTAATTCGCCGTGTCCGTAGAGCGAGCTACGGGAAACAAAAAGTTCAAGTTTTTAAACCAGCGCTCGATAATCGCTACAGTAGTGAAGAAGTGGTTTCCCATAACGGAACCAAAGTAATGGCTAGACCTGTAAAGACTTCGATCGAAATTTTAGAACTTGTTGATTTTGATACTCAGGTAGTCGCTATTGATGAAGTTCAATTCTTTGATGAAGCGGTTATTGCTGTTGTTCAAGCGCTTGCTGACCAAGGCATCCGTGTTATTGTGGCTGGGTTAGACCAAGATTTTCGTGGTGAGCCTTTTGGCCCCGTACCGGTATTAATGTCACTAGCTGAAACAGTAACAAAACTCCAAGCTATTTGTCTATCTTGCGGCTCTCCTGCAAGTAGAACACAACGTTTAATTAATGGCCAACCAGCTAATTATCATGACCCAATTATTTTAGTGGGTGCTTCTGAGTCGTATGAACCAAGATGCAGACACTGCCACGAAGTACCTGGCCAACCAGAAGTATTATCTATAAAACAAGAACAAACCAATCTCTCATGAGGTTGGTTTTTTTACTTTTTAGTGGAATAAATGGCCCAAATGCATGAATAAAGTCGGGAAATGAACGAATAAAGCTGGGAAATGTTCGAATAACACCGGGAAATGTTCGAATAACTGCCAAAACACCTAAATAATACCCAAACAAACGAATTTTTTGCAAGAAAATCGGTAAATAAATTCAATATGGCACCTAAAATTATTTTAATAAAACTGGGTAAGCTATCGGTAGGAGGTGTTTTTCATGAAAAGAGCATTACTACTGATAACTGCTATATTCATGATGAGTGCATGTTCGCTAACAAATTCCCCTGAAACAGGGCAAGAAAATACAATTGAGGGCAACCGAGTTGCTTACGGATTATTAGGTCCGGGTCCAATTAACTATGGTGTAATTAGAGACGACGTTGATGAGTATCGCTATGATGGGATGATTAATCAAACTCCTAGTTTCCGTACATTGGATCGTCATCGTCAAGATTTTGGCGATGATAAAGATAAGGTCCGAACAATCTTGCTACAAGAGGGCGTTCAACCCGATTCAGTGTTTATTATTGGGAAGGACATCTGGGTAAATGCAACTTTACAAAATGTAGGACAAAAAGAGCGAGAGCAACTACAGAGTGATTTACAGGAGCTTTTAACTCAAGCAATGCAACGCTATGATATCCATTTACGGATTAATCCTTAAAGTGAACTCTTCAACGGGTTCACTTTCTCTTGTTTCATTTGTTACTTAATTTTTGTTTCTATACATAGAACCTTTGACTATAGACAGCGCGTATACTATAATTATAATGTTATGCCATAAAAAGAGGTGAATAAGCATGTTTGAACGATTACAGTCGTTAGAAGATCGCTATGAAAGATTAAATGAGCTTTTAAGTGATCCAGACGTTTTAAGTGACTCAACAAAACTTCGTGAATTTTCGAAAGAACAATCGAATTTATCAGATACAGTACAAGCATATAAAGAATATAAGGATGTCGTTAACCAATATAAAGATGCAAAATCAATGTTTGAAGAAAAACTTGATGATGAAATGTATGAAATGGTTAAAATGGAGATCAGTGAGTTAGAAGATCAGAAGGAAGAGCTTGAGCAACGATTAAAAATCTTATTGCTGCCCAAAGACCCTAACGACGATAAAAACGTTATCGTTGAGATTCGTGGTGCCGCTGGGGGAGACGAAGCTGCGTTATTCGCAGGCGATCTTTATAAAATGTATACTCGTTTTGCAGAAGCTAGAGGCTGGAAAACAGAGGTTATCGAAGCTAACTATACCGAAATCGGTGGTTATAAAGAGATTATCTTTATGATCAACGGAACTGGAGCTTATTCTAAGCTTAAGTATGAAAATGGAGCTCATCGTGTTCAGCGTGTCCCAACAACTGAATCAGGTGGACGTATCCACACATCTACAGCTACAGTAGCGGTTTTACCAGAAACTGAAGATGTCGAAATTGAAATTCATGAGAAGGATATACGCGTAGATACGTTCTGTTCAAGTGGAGCTGGTGGGCAGAGTGTTAATACAACTGCATCTGCTGTTCGTGTCGTGCATATTCCAACAAATACAGTTGTTACTTGTCAGGATGAAAAGTCTCAACACAAAAATAAAGATAAAGCGATGAAAGTATTAAGAGCGCGTATCTATGATAAAATGCAACAAGAGCAACAAGCAGAATATGATGAAGTAAGAAAGTCAGCTGTTGGTACTGGAGATCGTTCGGAACGTATTCGTACCTATAACTTCCCGCAAAGCCGTGTTACCGACCATCGAATTGGTTTAACGCTACAAAAGTTAGATCAAATCTTACAAGGTAAACTCGATGAAATTATCGATGCGTTAGTTGTGGAAGAGCAAGCAAGCTTAATGCAACAGGCGGACGAGTAATGGTTAAGCAACCGATGAAAATTTACGAAGCCCTCCGCTGGGCTTCTTCTTTTTTAACTGAACATGGCTTTGAGACACCAATAGCTGAAATTTTGTTAAAACATTTGTTAAAAATTGATCGTGCGAAGTTGTTTGCGATGCTTCAGGACGAGCTGTCACCTGAGGTTGAGACTGCCTTTAAAGAGGCTTTAGAAAAGGTAGCTAAGGGAATACCTGTACAGCATCTCACAGGTGTTGAAGATTTCTACGGAAGACAATTTGTGGTGAATGAGAATGTATTAATTCCACGCCCTGAAACTGAGGAGTTAGTCTATGGGCTTTTAGATCGTATTGGGCGACTATTTCCAAACGAATTGCCACTTTCAGTCGTTGATATTGGCACTGGTAGTGGAGCGATCGCAATTACGTTAGCGAAAGAAAATCGAAACTTGCAGGTTACTACTGTTGATATTTCAACTGCCGCTATTGAAGTAGCAAAAATAAATGCAGCGAACCTTGCTGCCGATGTTCGCTTTTTAGAAGGGGATTTATTGCAACCACTTATTATGGAAGATGCCAAAGTAGATGTGGTTGTGTCGAATCCACCATACATTTCAGAAGCGGATTTTCAGCAACTGGCGACAAATGTCCGTGATTACGAGCCGACGCTCGCGTTAGTAGGTGGTGTCACTGGGTACGAGTTATACGAGAAATTAATCGCGCAAATTCCAGCCGTTCTTAAAGAAAAAGGCATCATTGCTTTCGAGGTTGGTGTCGGTCAAAGCGAGCATGTGGCAGCTCTAATTATAGGCCAATTCCCCCATGCCAAGACCGAAATCGTACTGGACATAAACGGGAAGGATCGGATGGTTTACGCTACGCTTAGTTGAGAGTTTTGAGTTAAGAGTTGTTAGTAAGGTGCGCTTCGAAGCAAAGTGCAAAAACTCAAAACTCAAAACTTTTTTAAATTACTAGGTTTATAATCTCTCAATCTTGTCCACAATGTTAGTACAAATAGGTTGGGGGGATTTGAAATGAGATTAAATCAAAAAGCAATTCTTTATATAATTACTAGTTTACTAGTTTTGATAATGAGCTGGGAGGCTCAAAGAAGTATGTCTGTCACTGCGGCAAATTTGGTGACAATTCCTGATGAGGCTATTCGGTTACGGATTTTGGCTAATAGTGACTCTCCTCAAGATCAGTGGTTAAAGCGAGAAATTCGCGACAAGGTAAATGCGGAAATTACTAATTGGGTCATTGAACTAGATACAATTGAAAATGCTCGAGATGTGATTGAAGCTCAGCTTGATAAAATTGAAGAGATTGTTCAAATCGAGCTTAATACAATTGGTAGTAAGGATAGTTTTACAGTAGAATTCAATGATGTTCAGTTTCCGACAAAGCTATATGGTAATGTTGTTTATCCAGCAGGTATTTATGAATCAGTTTTAATCACGATTGGCACTGGTAAGGGTGAGAATTGGTGGTGTGTACTCTTTCCACCATTGTGCTTTATCGACTTTGCTAACGGTGATGCTGTAGCAGATGCAGGGGAAGAACAGGAGCAAGAAGAAGTAGAGGTTCGCTTCTTCGTAGTAGAAATCTTTCAAACGATTAAAAGCTTTTTTGCCTAAGTGGCTATGATAATATAAATAGTTTAATTTAAAAGTGATAATTGCTCATCCTCCGACATAAGATGGTAGTACAAGCCGTTTTTTAGGAGGAGAAGAAATGGGAATCGTAATAAGGATAGCTACAGAAAAAGATTTGTTACCGATCCAGCACTTATTAGCAAAAGCTAGTTTATCTGAACGAGGTATTGAGCAAAATATTGATAATTTTCTTGTTGTCGAAGACCCTGAAAAAAAAATCATAGGTACTGTAGGAATTGAACCGGTTGGAAGAGATGGATTGTTACGTTCATTAGTTTTAGCATCAGAGACCTGGAATGCGAAAGTAGGCTTGAATTTCATTGAGTTAGCAGTAGCGTATGGTAAACAAAAGGGCTATGAAAAACTTTTCTTACTGACAAACACATCACTGCCGTTTTTTGAATACATTGGCTTTAAAATAGTAGAGGAAAACGAAATTCCAGAACATTTAAAGGCATCAGAGCATTTTTCTCAATATGTCGAAGGTGTGACAAAAGTCATGGCGTTATCCACAGATGATATTTAGTAGTTCAAAAATGGTGTGGACAAACCATATTAAAATAAAGTAAATTTAGTATCATACTTATTATTTTTACTTGTGTAAAATTATCAACAGGTTATCCACAGTTAGTGGATAACTATTTTTTATGACAATATAAAAATATAGTCAAAGTTGTTATATCAATATATAAGGAGTTTTTTATAATGAGTAATATGGAAACGAAAAAGTGGCTTGTTGAAGATATCCACTTAAGTTATCCACAAATTAAAGAAGCGGCAGAGTGGATAAAAGCAAACGAGGTGGTAGCATTTCCTACAGAAACTGTGTACGGGTTGGGTGCTAATGCGTATTCTAGCGAAGCTGTTGGTAAGATTTTTAAAGCCAAAGGTAGGCCAAGTGATAATCCACTAATTATCCACATCTCAACTATGGAACAATTAGAAATGCTCGTTACGGACATTCCAGAAACGGCTAAAAAACTTATCAACAAGTTTTGGCCGGGTCCGTTGACAATAGTGTTAAATAAAGGTGTGGGAATTGCTGATAATGTAACAGCTGGTTTATCCACAGTGGCAATTCGAATGCCCGATCATCCGATTGCTTTAGCCATTATTAGTGAAGCGAATTTGCCGATTGCGGCGCCAAGTGCAAATGTTTCAGGAAAGCCTAGTCCAACCACGGCTCAACATGTAGAGACAGATCTAAATGGAAAGATTGCTGGAATTGTCGACGGTGGAGCGACGGGAGTTGGGCTTGAATCGACAGTCGTCGATTGTACAACTGAAGTTCCAATGATTTTACGACCTGGTGGAGTAACAAGAGAACAGCTGGAAGAAGTCATTGGTTTGGTAACAGTAGATCCTGCACTTGAAGAGGATGGACAAGCTCCGAAATCACCTGGACTGAAATACAAACATTATGCTCCAAATGCAAAGTTAGTTTTGGTTGAAGGAAGCACTGCTTTTTTACAGAAGCAAGTTTTTTTGGCGAAAGACTCAGGGAAAAAGGTCGGTGTTTTAACCACCAATGAAAATAAAGTGAACTACGAGGCGGATGTCATTTTGCCTTGTGGTACGGCAGGAAATTTACAAAGTGTAGCACAGCATCTTTACGAAGTATTAAGAAAATTTGACGAGTATGAACTTGATGTTATCTATAGCGAAACCTTTCCAGAAGTAGGAGTCGGTAAAGCAGTTATGAACCGTCTTACAAAAGCTGCTGGTGGGGACATTCTAAGTGAGTTTAGAGTTTAGAGTGTAGAGTTGAGAGTTATTGTTGGGACAAGCTTCGGAGGCAGTGCTTTCAAGGACTCCAGACTTTACACTCTAAACTCTACACTAAAAAGATATATTTTCCCTCGGACATGCATAGGGTTAGAGTAGCATGTACTAGGGGGTGATCCTTTTGTTGAGTGAACTTATTACAATTAGTATTATGGCATTTGCGTTAGGTATGGACGCATTCTCTTTGGCAATTGGAATGGGGATGCTAGGGTTACGCTATAAGCATATTTTTAAAATAGGTGTGACGGTTGGAGCTTTCCATGTGATTATGCCGTTTTTGGGAATTGTTATTGGTAAATTTTTAACCCAGTATTTTGGGATGGTTGCCATTATTATTGGTGGGGTTTTATTGGTGGTACTCGGGTTGCAGATGCTGTATTCTGCCCTTTTTTCAAAGGAGCAAGAAGAGAGGATTTTACAGCCAGAAGGATTAGGTCTACTTCTTTTTGCGTTAAGTGTAAGTGTAGATAGTTTCTCGGTAGGATTAAGTCTCGGAATGATTGGTGCGAAAACATTGGTGACATTGTTAAGCTTCGGATTAATTAGCATGGCCTTATCTTGGCTCGGTTTAATTATTGGCAAGAAGGTAAAAGGATACATAGGGGTTTATGGTGAATTATTAGGTGGATGTATTTTATTAGGGTTCGGACTTAAACTTTTATGGCCGATTTAAAAAAACTCAGGAGTTATTATAGTAATTTATGTTAAACTAAAAATGTTAACAGCAAATTGATGTTGTTAACATTTTTTTCGTAGGATTTATTTAAAGGACAGAATTAATAAAAAGTTCATATAATACTCTTAAAAAAACTTGTAAAACATTGTAACATTATAGGGAAGGGAAGTGAGGAGATGAAACGATTCCTCTTCGTATGTACAGGTAATACTTGTAGAAGTCCCCTTGCACAAGCTCTATTAAAGGAGAAACGTCCTGACATCGAGGTAAAGTCAGCTGGTGTTAGTGCATTGCCGGGAATGAGTGCTTCTGAAGGTACAGTGGAGGTTTTAGCTGAGAAAGGAATTTCTCTAAATCATAGTTCGAGTCAGGTTAGTAAGGAAATGATGGATTGGGCGGATATTGTCTTAACGTTAACGGAAGGACATAAGTCAACCTTGGTTAGGCAATTTCCTGATTATGTTGATAAAATACATACATTAAAGGAATATGCTTTTGAAAAAGATTTAGCAGACATTCAACAACAACTTCAGCATCATTATGTTCAGCTTGAACTTAAACAAGCACAGTTTTTACAGGAGCATAAAGCAGAGATTGAACAATTGAATAAACGAACAGACAATGAAGCAAAACTGCAATTGGAAAATCTTTCGAAAGCGCTTCAACAATTAATAAAAGTAGATCGGCTAGAAATTGAGAGATTAGAGACAATCATGCCTAGTTTCAGCATTTCAGACCCTTTTGGTGGCTCAACTGAGGTTTATCGTAGAACTGCGAGAGAGATTGAAGAGGCGATTGATAAACTGCTAATGGATCTTTAGTTTTTTAGAATGGTAAGGCGCTCGTAAAACGAATAGCCTTATTTTCTATAATATTTAAATGGGGAAAGCAGGGCGTATGCGATGAACGAAAAAAAGGGTTATAAGTTTAGTTTACGTAAAAAAATGGTTATCGGAATTTCAACAGTAGCTGCTATTACTTATTTAACAAGTGCCTTTTTCATTTTTTATTTAAGTGAGGTACTGGGTAGTTTATTCGGAATTAACGAGGATGTTTTAACAGTATTAACTTTGATCCTCGGAGTTTTTTGGTGTGGGATCCTTGGTTTTTTTGCTGCAGGCTTCATTACGAAACCATTGCAAAAGTTAGAGGAAGCATCGCGCAAAGTAGCTAACGGTGATATTAGTGTTGATGTAGAAGTGGCAAAGTCAGATGATGAAATCCGTGCACTTGGTTTGGCGTACCAAGAAATGGTACAGAATCTACGAGCGATGGTTTCTGATATTGGAACAAACTTCCAACTAACGAATGAAAAAGTAACTGAAATCAAAAATGCTTCCCAAGCAGCAGCCATACAAGCAGAGACGATTGGGCGAACAGTTGATGAAATTGCCGTTGGTGCTGAAAATTCGGCTAGTGCAATTCAAAATACAGCCGCGTCTATGGAAGATGTTTCGAAATTAGCAGAGCAAGTCCAAGGGCGAGCAGATGCCTCAAAACATCTCTCAATTGAAATGGTCAAAACATTAGCAGAAAGTAAACAAGTCATTCATTCGCTAGTTTCAGGGATTAACCAATTAGCCGAAGGTAACCAAAATTCTTTAAATGTAGTTGGTCGGCTGGAAACTCATGCAAGAAAAGTGGGGGAGATTATTTCCCTCGTTGGAGACATAGCTGAACAAACAAATCTACTGGCGTTAAATGCGTCAATTGAAGCTGCAAGAGCAGGTGAACAAGGACGAGGGTTTGCCGTTGTTGCTGATGAAGTTCGCAAGCTAGCAGATGAAAGCTCGAAAGCTGTACAAGGTATTTCACAGTTAATTAGAAATATCCAAGACGAGGTCAGTAATGTTGTTTCACAAATCACTAAACAAGTAGATGCTGCCAACAAAGAAGCCTATAAAGGTTCACAAACAAATGAAGCAATTGCTGAAATGACAAAATCAGTGAATGAAGTAGCGAATGCGGTTCAAGATATAACAGAGACAATTAATCGACAGCTTGAAGCGATTAGAGTCACAACAAGAGATTCGCAAGAAGTAGCGGCAATTGCTGAAGAAACTTCAGCGGGAACCGTGGAAGTGTCCTCTGCTACTCAAGATCAAGCTGCAGTGATGCAAGAGATAGCCGGATCTGCAGAGATTCTTGCATCTCAAGCAAGCGCTTTACAAAAAACGATTAGAAAATTCACGACATAATTTTTTGGAAAGAAGAGGAAATAGACATGAAAGTAGCAATCGGTTCAGATCACGGTGGAATAAATATTAAAGCGGAAATCAAAAGCTTAATGGACGAAATGAATATACAATACGAGGATGTTGGCTGTAACTGTGCTGATTCAGTTGACTATCCCGATTATGCATTACCAGTAGCCGAGAAAGTGGTCAGTGGAGAAGTTGATCGTGGCATTCTAATTTGTGGGACAGGCATCGGTATGAGCATTGCTGCCAACAAAATCAAAGGTATTCGTTGTGCGCTAGCACATGATACGTATAGTGCAAAAGCAACAAGAGAACATAACGATAGCAATGTCTTAGCTATGGGCGAGAGAGTAATCGGTCCTGGATTGGCAAGAGAAATTGCTAAAGTTTGGTTAGAAACTGAATTTGAAGGTGGGCGTCACGCACGCCGAGTTGATAAAATTACGTTTTTAGAAAAATAAAACCCAATTAAAGTCCATCAAGTGGAGTTGAGCTCTGCTTGGTGGAATTTTTATAAATGTAGAATTATTAATGCAATGCTTCTAGCGTATCTTACAAACAATTTTACATTAGGAGGTGGATCTAAGTTGAATATATTTGAGCAAATCACACAAGCATTGAGCGATTTAGAGTCCAAAATGGTGTTTGGCCAAGATCATATTTTACTTATTGGTACAAGCACAAGTGAGGTAATTGGCCAACATATTGGGACATCAGGAACAATAGAGGTAGCAGAAGCTGTTTTTGGGGCGTTAAAGAAATTCCAAGAAAAAACACGTGTCCATTTAGCGTTTCAGTGTTGCGAGCATTTAAACAGAGCGATAGTTGTTGAACAAAAAACGCAAAGACAATTTACCCTTGAAGAAGTGTCCGTCATCCCTGTACCAAAAGCCGGTGGATCAATGGCTGCATATGCATATAAACAATTTGAGAAACCTACGGTTGTTGAATTTATTAAAGCAGATGCGGGGATTGATATTGGTGATACACTCATTGGCATGCACTTAAAACATGTCGCGGTTCCTGTCAGAAGTCAGATTAAATTTATCGGTAAAGCGCACCTTACGTTAGCGGTAACTAGACCAAAACTTATTGGCGGGGCACGGGCTGTGTATGAATTGAAGGCAGAAGAAGGAAACTGTGATTGAACTCACTCTAGTTTAGAGTGTAAAGTGTAGAGTTTAGAGTGTGGTGGTCAATCAAAGTGCTTTTAGTAAGAAATAAATAACCTAAAGATAGTGAAAAGTTTAAATACTATTAATTTTCCCCTCTACACTCTAATCTAAATTGTGATAAAATGGTGAACATGAGATTTGTTTAAGGACTTTATGGTTGGAAGGGGATTGTAAAATGGAAAGACTAAAGCAACAGGATCCAAAACTTTATGAAGCAATGCAAGATGAATTATCAAGACAAAGGGATAAAATTGAATTAATTGCATCAGAGAACTTTGTAAGTGAAGCGGTTATGGAAGCGCAAGGGTCAGTCTTAACAAATAAATATGCTGAAGGTTATCCAGGCAAACGCTACTATGGCGGCTGTGAACATGTAGATGTTGTTGAAGACATCGCTAGAGATCGTGCTAAAGAAATCTTTGGTGCAGAACACGTAAATGTTCAACCGCATTCAGGTGCCCAAGCAAATATGGCTGTTTATTTTACAATTTTAAACCACGGCGACACTGTTTTAGGAATGAATCTTTCTCACGGTGGTCACCTAACTCACGGAAGTCCAGTTAACTTCAGTGGCATTCAGTACAACTTTGTTGAATACGGAGTTGATGAAGTTACACACCGAATTAACTATGAAGATGTTCTTCAAAAGGCAAGATTACATAAGCCGAAGCTGATCGTAGCTGGAGCGAGTGCTTACCCTAGAGCGATTGATTTTAAGAAATTCCGTGAAATCGCTGATGAGGTTGGAGCATACTTTATGGTAGACATGGCGCACATTGCAGGACTAGTTGCTACAGGACTTCACGAAAATCCTGTTCCATATGCTGACTTCGTAACAACAACAACACATAAAACACTTCGTGGCCCTCGTGGTGGAATGATTTTATGTAAAGAAGAATGGGCAAAGAAAATTGATAAATCGATTTTTCCAGGAATTCAAGGCGGACCTCTCATGCACGTAATTGCAGCTAAAGCTGTTGCGTTTGGTGAGGCACTTCAGCCTGAATTTAAACAATATGGAGAGAAAGTCGTAGCCAATGCTAACCGCCTTGCTGAAAAACTAGTAGCTGAAGGCATTAACCTAGTATCTGGTGGTACAGACAATCACCTAGTTCTCCTTGATTTACGTAGCTTAGATTTGACTGGTAAAGTTGCTGAAGCAGCACTTGATGAAATTGGTATAACTACTAATAAAAACACGATCCCGTTTGATCCACAAAGCCCATTCGTAACAAGTGGTATCCGCATCGGAACAGCTGCTGTTACTTCACGTGGCTTAGGCTTAGAGGACATGGATGAAATCGGAGAGATCATAGCACTTACATTAAAAAATATTGACAATGAACAAAAACAAGTTGAAGCAAGAGAGCGTGTAGCAGCGCTAATGAATAAATACTCTCTATATGAGTCAATTTCATAATTACCTAAACAGAGCTAAACCAATCTATATGTCGTTGCAATGGGTTTTTCCGCAACAACATTTAGAACATTGTAGCGAAAATAATAAATTATATGCAAACTAGAGCTTGGGTCCAGTCCCCAAGCTTTTTTTGATAAACTCGTTCACGACCATGGCCGGCTAAGCGGACCTACATTTGCATAAAAACATGCTAAAACTAAAGGTTTGCACTCGAGTAAGGTCCCCTGAGTCCGTAAAAATATAAAAACAGGGCAAAAATATTAAATAGAGGAATCTGGGTCCGCAAAAGTGTGCCGCTAGTCAAACAACGGTACAAACTTCATTAATTCTTCACTTAGGAAAAGACATACTCAAATTTCATCCTTGAACTCGCTCTCGTTTTTATGTAAAATCTTCAAGGAGCAAAAAAGAGTTAACGTGGTATATTAAGATATATTACATAACTCAAAAGAATAGGAGCGGAAAATATATGAGCAATTTATTTGTTTTTGATCACCCACTAATTCAACACAAATTAACGTACATCAGAGATAAGAGTACTGGGACAAAAGAATTTCGTGAGCTTGTCGATGAGGTTGCAGCTTTAATGGCATTTGAAATCACTCGTGATCTTCCACTTCAAGATGTAACAGTAGAAACGCCAGTTGGTCCAGCGAAATCAAAAACAATTGCTGGTAAAAAATTAGGTTTAGTTCCTATTTTACGCGCGGGTTTAGGAATGGTAGATGGAATTTTAAAGTTAATTCCAGCGGCAAAAGTTGGACATGTTGGTTTATACCGTGACCCTGAAACATTACAACCGGTAGAATACTATGTGAAGCTTCCAACGGATGTAGAAGAGCGTGAGTTTATCGTTATCGACCCAATGCTTGCGACAGGTGGCTCAGCAGCTGAGGCAATCAACTCCTTGAAAAAGCGTGGTGCGAAGAATATTAAACTTATGTGTCTAATCGCAGCTCCAGAAGGCGTTGAAGTCGTTCAAAAAGCGCATCCTGATGTGGATATTTACTTAGCGGCAATGGACGAAAAGTTAAATGAAAAAGGTTATATTGTCCCAGGATTAGGCGACGCTGGTGATCGTTTATTTGGAACGAAATAATTTGAAGTTTTGAGTGAAGAGTGTTGAGTTATGAGTTAATGGTTGCTTCTCAAAGATGCTTCAAAAACTCAAAACTCAAAACTCAAAGCTAAAAAGGGGTTTCAACATGGATCAAAAAATTAAAGTAATGACGATCTTTGGAACTCGTCCTGAGGCGATTAAGATGTGCCCTTTAGTATTAGAGCTTGAAAAACATCAGGAGCACATTGAATCAATTGTAACTGTGACGGGTCAGCACCGAGAAATGCTAGATCAGGTATTATTAATTTTTGGAGTTAAGCCCGATTATGATTTAAATATTATGAAAGCAAGACAAACCCTTGTTGATGTAACTGTTAATGTTCTACAAGGCTTGGATGAAGTGATGAAGGAAGTTAAGCCTGATTTAGTTCTAGTGCATGGTGATACAGCGACAACGTTTATCGCAAGTCTTGCGGCTTACTACAACCAAATAGAAGTTGGTCATGTAGAGGCGGGTCTCCGAACTTGGAATAAGTATTCCCCGTTCCCTGAAGAGATGAATCGTCAACTAACGGGGGTTATCGCTGATCTTCATTTTGCACCAACCGGCAAAGCTGCTGATAATTTACGTCTTGAAAATAAACATGAAAATACAATATACATAACTGGCAACACAGCAATAGATGCGTTAAAAACCACAGTAACAAATACTTATCAGCATGAGGTATTAGACAAATTAGGTAATGATCGGCTGTTGTTATTAACCGCTCACCGGCGCGAAAATTTAGGTGAACCGATGCGTAATATGTTTAGAGCAATTAAACGGTTGGTAAACGAGCATCCTGATTTGCAAGTGGTCTATCCAGTCCACCTAAATCCAGTTGTTCGAGAAATTGCCGATGAGGTGCTAGGGAATGACCCGCGCATCCAATTGATTGAACCGCTTGGAGTTTTAGATTTCCATAACTTTGCCTCTAGAGCACACCTAATCCTGACTGATTCCGGAGGTGTCCAGGAAGAAGCACCTTCGTTAGGAGTTCCTGTACTTGTACTTCGGGACACGACTGAACGACCAGAAGGAATCGAGGCAGGAACCCTAAAGCTTGCTGGTACAAATGAAGACACCATTTATGAGCTTGCTAAAAAGCTTCTAGTAGATGAAGAAGCATTTAAAGCGATGGCTAAAGCCTCCAATCCATATGGTGATGGCTTTGCATCAAAACGGATTGTTGAAGCCATCCTTCACCATTTCCAGCAGGGAGAAAGACCTGAACCTTTTACAGTTTAGAGTGTTGAGTGTAGAGTTGGTGTAAGTTGCTCAGTGATGCGCTTTTTGAAGTGTAGAGTTTAGAGTGTAAAGTTCAGAGTTATTGAAAGCTTAATCGAGAGAAGGCCGTACCATTTGGTGCGGTCTTTTTATTTGGCTGTTTTCGCAAAGTTTGTTGCTTTCGTAAAAATCCCAAAAGCCGGATTTTTACACAAAATACTAAGAATTCACCACTAATTTAATAAGTATTGCTCTTTTCTTACTTAATTTATTGGGGGATATCTTCATCTAAGGTATTTTTTCGATAATTTTAGAGTAAAAAAGCAACAATGTTTACGAAAAGAGCTTTTTATTTTTTTTAGGTCACAATAAAGAGTCCGGAGTTTCCTGAGGATTACAAGGTGCAATGGAGCTGATTCAAGTGTCCTACCAAAGAAAAAGTAACCACACTTTGTCATAGTGCACATTATGCTTTTCTGTGATGCCCTACTAGGTTGCTCTTTAACGTATATAATTTCTTTTTGCTACAGAGCAACACCCACACAACTCTAAACTTTACACTCTACACTCTCAACTATAATACGCATGTTTTTGTTATATTGTGGAACGATAAAAAATGCTAATTTCATAAAGGAGGGAATATCGGAAAAGAATGAGAAAACTATTATTGTTAACGATTATTTTTACAGTTAGCTTTATTCAGCAAGGTCTAGCAGCAACATTCCCGGAGCGCCCTCCATTCGACAAAGGAAATACTGCCGAGGACACAGTCGTTATGGTAGAAGTGGATGGAGATCCCAATGAAATATTGGCTAAAATTGAGCAGGAGCTTCCTAACAGTCAGTTTCGAAAAATGTTTCAGTCACTATTTACCGGTTTTTCGTTGCAACTGAAGAAACAGGATATTGCTCATCTTGAAGGGATTGCCGGTATTAAACGTGTTGATCCGTTAAGAACGTATGAAGTTACGTTAGATGAGAGTGTACCTTTTATTGGTGGCGGAAACATTCGTGGAAAGCTAGATAAAAAAGGTCAACGTTTGACCGGTAAGGGAATAAAAATCGCTGTTATTGATACAGGTATTGATTATGACCATCCGGATTTAAAGAAAAATTTCAAGGGCGGTTATGATGTCATTGATCAAGACGGCGACCCAATGGAAACGACAAGGGAGCAAGGGTTATCGACCATCCATGGCACTCATGTAGCAGGGATTATCGCTGCTAACGGAAAGATTAAAGGTGTAGCTCCAGAGGCAGAGATTTATGCCTATCGAGCTCTAGGACCTGGTGGAAAAGGAACGACAGAACAAGTAATTGAAGCCATTGAAAAAGCAGTTGAAGATGGTGTTGATATCATTAACCTTTCCTTAGGGAATACAGTCAACGGTCCAGACTGGCCGACGAGTATTGCTTTGGATAAAGCAGTGGAAAAAGGGGTCATCGCAGTAACCTCAAACGGCAATAGTGGTCCAAACATGTGGACAGTAGGATCGCCAGGCACGTCGCTTAAAGCAATTTCAGTTGGGGCATCGACCCCACCGCTGAAGGTCCCATATTTAACATTTAAAAGTGAAGATCGAGAAATTTCCTTGAACATGATGGTTGGTTCGAAACCTTGGACGCACAAAAGAGATTACCCGATCAAGGAAATTGGCTTAGGGCGAGTCGAAGATATGAAAGAGGTTAAAGGAAAAGTTGTACTTGTAAAAAGAGGAGTGATCCCTTTTTACGAAAAAGCAAAAACAGCGCAAGATGCTGGAGCAATCGGAGTAATTATCTATAACAATACGCCAGGAGCGTTTATGGGTTCGCTAGAAATGCAATTAGATATTCCTGTAGTATCTATTTCGAAGGAAGATGGTGAATGGTTAAAAGACCAATTGGATGTAAATGAAAAAAATTATATAAGAACGATTTATCGGAAAGAAGAAGACCAGATTGCTCCGTTTAGCTCGAGGGGACCTGTAACCCACACCTGGGGAGTGAAGCCTGATGTTGTTGCTCCAGGAGTCTCAATTGATAGTACGATCCCAAAAGGCTATTTAGGACTAAATGGAACGAGTATGTCAGCACCACATGTTGCTGGTACAGCGGCGCTAGTGAAACAAGCACACCCTGACTGGTCGCCTGAAGAGGTTAAAGCAGCGATCATGAATACAGCAAAACCCATTGAAAATTTAGAAGGCATTCCGTATTCGCCTCATGAACAAGGGACTGGGCGCATCCAAGTAGGCAAGGCAGTCCATGCTGAAACTCTCGTTTATCCAGGTACTGTAGGTTTTGGGAAATGGACACGTGAGCAGGCAAGGCATACCAAGGATGTTGAGATTACAATTAAGAATACATCTCAAAAAACAAGAACCTATCACGTTAAACCGCCGTTTGTTGTACCAGACGGTGTTCAATGGAAGGTCCCATTCTCGATCACCTTAAAACCTGGTGAAGAAACTCAGGTACCGATTACGATCGACATTTTACCAGCTGTCTTTCAATCAGGCATTCATTATGGGGAATTTGTTGTCGAAGGTGGGAAGGATCCTGTTCGAGTTCCGTATATGTTTTTTATTGAAGAACCAAATTATCCGCGATTAATGGCTTTTTCCTTTGAATTTGGGGATGAACAAGGCAAGTATCGTTATGAGATCTATTTGCCAGGCGGAGCGGATGAAGTGGGAATTGCTCTCTACGATCCAGATACGTTCAAGTTCATAAAGTATCTAGACGTCAAGGAGAACGTAGAACGAGGCTTACTTGAAGTGGAGTTGGATGAACTTCAGATAGAAGAAGGTATCTATAAAACGCTTGTCTATGCCAATAAAGAAGGAAAAGAAGACCTCATTGAAACAATGATTTATATTGGCGAAGATATTGAAAAAATTTCCGGGCATAATATGCTTACTAGGTAAGTGTACAGTTTAGAGTGTAAAGTTGATAGTTGTTTCCGCTTCTTGGAGATGCACTCAAAAAGCATCGGCGAAAAACTTGTAACGACTCTACACTCTAAACTCTTAACTGAAATTTAGTGGTAATTTATTGTAAAATGTTGAACATTTTATGTCGATTTAAGTTATAATGATTTGTGAATTACTTAGCTTGTTCACTGAATTGCCTTATATTCAAGGAGGATAAGCACTATGCTAATGTTATTAATTTAATATTTTTTATTTGCTAAATTCGTTGACAGATGGTGTACCCTATTGTACGATTACAAAGGACATAATGATAAGGTTTACATCGGGGAAATCTAACTGGGAAAGCGTATTTGTTTGTTACATAACAGTATAATTAAGAATTATAAATTATGAATTATGAATTATGAATGTTTTTGAGCGTACTGCTTCGAAGCCTTGAGTTCAACTGTTCACAATTCGTAATTCATATTTTATTAAGAGGTGTTTATGCAAAATCCTAAACGCTTTAAACAAACAATGCGTTCGTTAGCTTTAATGTCTACTATTAGCTCCTACTTACTGGGTTCGATCCTGGTAGGTGTTTTTGGTGGTAGATGGCTTGATAGCTACTTCGGAACAAACTCATTATTTCTCATCATAGGACTTTTTTTAGGTCTTGGTACGGGTTCTTACGGAGTCATTATGGTCGTCAAGCATTTTTTAAACTATCATGATAAATGATAGGTCAAGAAAGACCTTGTGTTTTTCTTAAGGAGAAGATCGGAATGGTAGACTATATTTATTTAACCAAACGCTTTACACTGTATACGATTATTTTGATTGGCCTCTTTCTTGTACTAGCCTTTGCTACTCCGTATCAACCAATTTTTCTCGGGCTACTATTAGGTTCTATTGCTAGCTTAAGTAATCTATGGAGTACATATTTTCAGGTGAAAAGGATAGGCGAGTCGATGGAGATTGGACGAGCAAAGTTTTCCTTAGGGACACTCTTTCGCTTCGGTCTAACAATAGGTGCAGTGTACATTGCGTACAGATACCCCGATAAATTCCACTTTATAAGTGTGGTCATAGGTTTAATGCTAACCTATATCATCATATTAATTAATTCAATTTTTCAATTAAAACGTCTATAGTCAGAAAAGAGGTGAAATGAATTGGAAACGATAGCTCCAGTAAGAATAATTCTAGGTCAGCCGGTTAATATGTCGAGTATTCTAATGACAACTGTGGCCGCAGCAATCGTCTTTTTCGTTTGTTTTTTTATGTCTAGAAGAATTCAAATGAAACCAACAGGTGCACAAAATGCATTAGAATGGCTTGTTGATTTCGTTAAGAACATTATCAACAGTAACATGGATTGGAAAGTTGGAAAAAACTTTGTCATGCTAGGTCTTACTATTATCCTTTATGTTTTTGTTTCAAACATGTTAGGGGTTCCGTTCGAAATTAAATCGAAGATTGCTGAGGGTGTTTATGAAGTATGGTGGAAATCGCCGACCTCAGATCCGGTATTAACGTTATCGTTAGCGGCATTTGTCATTTTGTTAACTCATTACTACGGTATTAAACTCAAAGGTGTAAAAGAATACGGTAAGGACTACTTCCGTCCCGTACCATTCTTATTCCCATTTAAAATTGTCGAGGACTTTTCCAACACGCTAACGCTTGGAATGCGTCTTTTCGGTAACATTTATGCAAAAGAAGTATTAATGGTCATGCTTGTTACTTTAGGTAAGAGTACAATTTTCTTAGCCGTAGGGGTGGCACTACCTCTTTTGGTATGGCAAGCATTCAGTATATTCATCGGATCACTTCAAGCATTCATTTTCTGTATGCTAACGATGGTCTACATGTCTCACAAAGTTAGTGAAGATCACTAAAATTTTTACAGATTTACCTACTATTCGTTTATCAATTTGTCCTGAAATATTAGGGCGTAATAATAAAAAAAACTAATTTCTTATATTCTAAAGGAGGATTTTTTCATGGTATTTTTATCAGCAGCAATCGTAGCAGCATTAGCAGCAATCGCAGGAGCATTCGGGGTAGCAATCATCGTTCGTGCTACATTAGAGGGAGTAACTCGTCAACCTGAAATCAAAGGTTCTTTACAAACAATCATGTTCATCGGGGTACCACTTGCAGAAGCACTTCCTATCCTTGCAATTGTTATCTCATTCTTAATCTTAGGTAACGCTTAATATTTTTCGGAAGAATTATTCAATAATGGCGGAGAAAAGTCTAACAACCTCTTCGCCATTCCTTATGTTGGACTCGAAGGAGGAGAATTGTTTTGTTTGAAAATATTCAATGGGTAAATGCAGGATATCAGTTAATCGTATTCCTTATTCTCCTTGTATTACTGAAAAAATTCGCTTTTGGACCGATTATCGGGATGATGCAAAAGCGTGAGGAGCATATTGCAAATCAAATTACTTCTGCAGAAAAAAATCGTGAAGAAGCAGAAAAATACTTAGCAGAGCAACGCGAAGAAATTCAAAAAGCTCGTACAGAAGCACAAAGTATTATTGCTAACGCGAAGAAAATTTCTGAGCAACAAACAGAAGAAATGGTGAAATCAGCGAAAGTAGAAGCTGAGAGAATGAAGGAATCTGCACTAGCAGAAATCAAGAGAGAAAAAGAGCAAGCTGTCTCAGCATTACGTGAGCAAGTGGCGTCTCTATCTGTCTTAGTAGCAACTAAAGTGATCGAAAAGGAACTTGACGAAAAAGCTCAATCGAAGCTAATCGAAGACTACCTTAAAGAAGTAGGCGAAAACCTATGAAACAAGACCACGTTGCAAAACGTTATGCGATAGCTGTATTTGAACTTGCAAAAGAACAAAATGCAGTCGCTCAAATAACAGAAGAATTAAAGGTTGTTAGTGAAGTCGTAGAAAGTACAAATCTATTTGATACGTTCTTTAAACATCCTAAAGTATCAATTGACCAGAAGAAAGATCTTGTCAAAGCAAGCTTTCAAGGGAAAATCAGTGATACATTGTTAAATACATTATTCCTACTCATAGATAAGAAGCGTGAGGGGATTCTTTTTAAAATGGTAGAAGAATTTCTAAAGCTTACAAACGAAGAGCAAGGTGTTGCAGAAGCGAAAGTTTATACTGCAAAACCATTGACAGATGTTGAAAAAATTGGCTTTGAAGCAACTTTTTCAAAGATATCTGGAAAAGGTAAGTTAACCATTAATAATATCGTTGATCCTGAGTTAATCGGCGGCTTCAAAGTCCGCATTGGTGATCGCATATATGATGGAAGCGTTTTAAGCCAGCTTAGACGTATTGAGCGTCGTATGATTCGAGGAAACGTTAGTAGATAGGGGTGAAGGATATGAGCATCAAAGCTGATGAAATTAGCTTAATTATAAAAAGCAAATTGAAGACTATCAGTCTGAAGTTGAAATTAACGATGTGGGTACCGTTATCCAAGTTGGGGATGGTATCGCACTAGCGCACGGTTTAGAAAACGTTATGGCTGGAGAGCTTCTTGAGTTTTCTAACGGTGTAATGGGTATGGCTCAAAACCTAGAGGAAAATGCTGTAGGGATTATCATTCTTGGACCTTACACAGATATTCGTGAAGGTGATGAAGTAAAACGTACAGGCCGTATCATGGAGGTTCCTGTAGGTGAAGCACTTCTTGGTCGTGTTGTTAACTCATTAGGTCAACCAGTTGACGGTTTAGGCCCAATCGAAACAACAGAAACTCGTCCAATCGAGTATAACGCTCCTGGAGTAATGGACCGTAAATCAGTTCATGAGCCACTACAAACTGGTATTAAAGCGATCGACTCTTTAATCCCAATTGGTCGTGGTCAACGTGAGTTAATTATCGGTGACCGTCAAACAGGTAAAACAGCGATTGCAATCGATACAATTATTAACCAAAAGAACGAAAACATGATTTGTATCTACGTTGCGATTGGACAAAAAGAATCTACAGTAGCGGGTGTTGTTGAAACACTTCGTCAACAAGGTGCTCTTGATTATACAATCGTAGTTACAGCGAGTGCGTCTCAACCAGCTCCATTATTATTCTTAGCTCCTTATGCTGGGGTAACTATGGGTGAGCACTTCATGTACAATGGTAAGCACGTTTTAGTAATCTATGATGATTTAACAAAACAAGCATCTGCTTACCGTGAGCTTTCATTATTACTTCGTCGTCCTCCAGGTCGTGAAGCATATCCAGGGGATGTATTCTACTTACACTCACGCTTACTTGAGCGTGCAGCTAAGTTAAGTGATGCAAAAGGTGGCGGTTCTTTAACTGCACTACCATTCATCGAAACACAAGCAGGTGACGTTTCTGCTTATATTCCAACAAACGTTATCTCCATCACTGATGGACAAATCTTCTTACAATCAGACCTTTTCTTCTCAGGGGTACGTCCAGCGGTTAACGCGGGTCTTTCTGTATCTCGTGTAGGGGGTTCTGCACAAATTAATGCAATGAAGAAAGTTGCTGGTACACTTCGTCTAGACTTAGCTTCATATCGTGAGTTAGAAGCATTCGCTCAGTTTGGTTCTGACTTAGATAAAGCGACACAAGCAAAACTTAACCGTGGTGCTCGTACAGTTGAAGTATTAAAGCAAGGCTTACATGAGCCACTTGCTGTTGAAAAGCAAGTACTAATCTTATTTACATTAACAAAAGGCTTCTTAGACGACATCCCAGTAGAAGATGTGAAACGTTTTGAAGAAGAGCTTTATACTCACTTCGATCACAACAACAAAAATCTTTTAGAGCAAATCCGTTCAACTGGTAAATTGCCTGACGAAAATGAACTGAAGGCTGCTATTGAAGCATTTAAGAAAAACTTCGTAAGTTCAAAGTAATAGGGTTCGTTACTTAACGACCTCTACAAGATGGGATACCAGTTTAGAATAAAGGTGGTGAACGGAACATGGCTTCTTTAAGAGATATAAAAAATAGAATTACGTCTACAAAAAAGACGAAGCAAATTACCAAGGCGATGCAAATGGTGTCTGCTGCTAAGCTTAACAAAGCTCAACTGAAGGCCCAGAACTTCCAGCCTTATACTCAAAAAATTCGTGATGTTGTTGTCTCTATTGCTGGTGGTAATACAGAAAAAACACATCCGATGCTACAATCGCGCCCTGTTAAGAAAACAGGTTACATCGTGATTACGTCTGATCGTGGTTTAGCTGGTGCGTACAATAGTTCTATTTTACGTACAGTGTTGAACACGATTAAAGAACGTCATAAATCAGCTGATGAATATGGATTAATCGTCATGGGGCGAATTGGTCGCGACTTTTTCAAGAAGCGTCAAATGCCAATCATCCAAGAAATCGTTGGTTTATCAGACAACCCTACGTATGCGGATATTAAAAATATTGCGAGTACTACAGTTCAAATGTTTACCGATGAGATTTTTGATGAATTGTTTGTTTTCTACAATCATTTTGTCAGTCCAATTAAACAAGACGTAACAGAAACAAAGCTGTTACCGTTAACTGAACTTACAAGTGACGCAGCAACATTGGAATATATATACGAACCAAATGAAGATGTTATCCTAGAACAGCTTTTACCACATTATGCGGAAAGCTTAATCTTCGGAGCTCTTCTTGATGCAAAGGCAAGTGAATTTGGTGCAAGGATGACAGCGATGAGTTCAGCAACAGATAATGCTGGTGCGCTTATTGATGACCTTACATTGAAATTTAACCGTGCCCGACAAGCTGCAATCACTCAAGAGATTACAGAAATTGTTGGTGGAGCGGCGGCCCTTGAGTAACCTTATCTCTGCTTGAATGGAAGTTAGGAGGAAAAATTATGAACAAAGGACGCGTAACTCAAGTTATGGGACCTGTAGTTGACGTAAAGTTCAACCGCGGTGAACTACCTGAGATTTATAACGCTTTAAAGATCTCTCACAAAGCACAAAATGCTGGTGAAGTTGATATTGAGTTAACATTAGAAGTTGCACTTCACTTAGGTGATGACTCGGTTCGTACAGTTGCGATGGCTTCTACAGACGGTGTTGTCCGTGGATTAGAAGTAATCAATACTGGAGCTCCGATCTCTGTACCAGTAGGTGAAGTAACACTTGGACGTGTATTTAACGTATTAGGGGAAAACATCGACTTAGACGAGCCAGTACCGGCTGACGTAAGAAGAGACCCTATCCATAGATCTGCACCAAAATATGAAGAACTTTCAACTACAACTGAAATCCTTGAAACAGGAATTAAAGTAGTAGACTTACTTGCTCCTTACATTAAGGGTGGTAAGATCGGTCTTTTCGGTGGTGCCGGTGTAGGTAAAACAGTATTAATCCAGGAATTAATCAACAACATCGCTCAAGAGCACGGCGGTATCTCTGTATTTGCCGGTGTAGGTGAGCGTACTCGTGAAGGAAATGACCTTTTCCACGAGATGAGTGATTCTGGAGTTATCAAGAAAACAGCAATGGTATTCGGTCAGATGAATGAGCCACCTGGAGCACGTATGCGTGTTGCCTTAACTGGTCTTACAATGGCAGAATATTTCCGTGATGAGCAAGGTGCAGACGTACTTTTATTCGTTGATAACATCTTCCGCTTTACACAAGCAGGTTCTGAAGTATCAGCCCTTCTTGGTCGTATGCCTTCAGCGGTAGGTTATCAGCCAACATTAGCAACGGAAATGGGTCAGCTTCAAGAACGTATCACATCAACAAAAACAGGTTCAGTAACATCGATCCAAGCGATCTATGTACCTGCCGATGACTATACGGATCCAGCTCCTGCAACAGCATTCGCTCACTTAGATGCAACAACAAACCTTGAGCGTAAGCTTTCTGAGATGGGTATTTACCCTGCGGTAGACCCACTTGCTTCGACTTCAAGAGCATTAGCTCCTGAGATCGTTGGTAAAGAGCATTATGATGTAGCACGTCGTGTTCAGCAAACACTACAAAAATATAAAGAATTACAAGATATCATCGCTATCTTAGGTATGGATGAGTTATCTGAAGAAGACAAGTTAGTGGTTCACCGCGCTCGTCGTATTCAATTCTTCTTATCGCAAAACTTCCACGTTGCTGAGCAATTCACTGGACAACCAGGTTCATACGTACCAGTTAAAGAAACGATCAAAGGTTTCAAAGAAATCCTTGATGGTAAGTACGATGATCTTCCAGAAGATGCATTCCGTCTTGTTGGACGTATTGAAGAAGTTGTTGAAAAAGCTAAGGCAATGGCATAGAAAAGCGTCAGATGGGCATCGTGCTCCTGCGATAATTTTTCGCAAGGTAGCAAAGAAGTATCTCAGAGCCGTTGCATCTCTGCAGCTAGACATCGTGATAAATAAGTTTAGATATTAAACTTAATGATTCTAAGCTACTTTAGTGAAATGTAGTTCACTGAATTAGTCTCCACTCATAGAGTAGCCACAATCCGTGGCTCCTAGGGTGCTTAAGGAGGGTTTTCATGAAGACAATGAATGTCAGTGTTGTAACCCCTGATGGTAAAGTATTCGATGGAGACGTTGAAATGGTAAGTGTACAAACGATTAACGGTGGACTTGGTATTTTACCAAATCATATCCCTTTAGTTACTCCTTTAACCATTGGAGCGGTTCGAATTAAAAAGGATTCTGAGATAACACTTGTAGCGATCACTGGTGGCCTAATGGAAGTTCGCGGTGATCAAGTAAGTATTCTTGCAGAATCAGCTGAATTGCCATCAGATATCGACGTTGCCCGTGCTCGCGCTTCTAAAGAACGAGCAGAGCGTCGCCTGCAACAAGCAAAACTAGATGACATCGACTTCAAACGTGCTGAAATGGCCCTTAAACGTGCTATTAACCGTTTGAACGTTGCAGAAAGAAAATAAAAAAAAGACGCTGCGGCGTCTTTTTTTTATTTTCTTTCTGTAGTGTAGAGTTTATAGTGTAAAGTTTAGAGTTGTGATTGTAACTACGAGAAGTAAAAGATGTTAGATTTTTGTTTGTAAATTCGTAGGAAAAAGACTATATTAAAATTAACTTCCCCACTTTTTACTCTGTTTTAATTTCTATTGCCTTTTCCTCCTTGATTTACCCACAGACTCTACACTCTACACTCCTACACTTTAAACTATTAATTAAAGAAAGAAAGAAAGATTGGTGATTCAATGGCAAAAAGTATCGTTAAGGAAAAGTCGTTTCAATTTGCTCTAAATGTAATTAACCTCTACAAATTCCTAGTTGACGAAAGAAAAGAATATGTAATGGCTAAACAAGTCCTAAGATCAGGGACAAGTGTTGGAGCTAATATCTCTGAAGCATTAGCTTCACAATCAAAGAGAGATTTTATTTATAAGTTAAATATATCTCTCAAAGAAATATCTGAAACAATTTATTGGATTGATTTACTTCAAGCGTCCGGCTATTTAAAAATAGATAGGACAGAAAATTTACGAAAGGAAGCAGTTGAAATAAAGAAGATTTTAACTGCAATAATTAAGACAAGTAAGATCAATTTAGATAAAAGTGGATAATAATTTACTATTCTCACAATCGAATTTCTCCTCGAATAAGCTCACATCAACTCTACACTTTACACTCTACACTTTAAACTCATCGTATATAACAGTCAAAAAAAAGTTATAGTACAAACAAGTTTTTTTCGCCTACAATTCGACACAATTACATGGTCATTTTTATAGAAAACAGCATAGTTAATAGTCAGAAAATTGTTATAATACCGGGGTTTTACGAGGTTTAGAACATTATGATAGTGTAATGTATAAAAAATAGAATATTGAGAAAAATGTGGACATAATTTGAACGCCTTTGTTATAATTTAGAAGGGGAGTTGAATTACAAATATGCAAGGAATGGAGGGAGAGAGCGCATGGAATTAGATCTGTATTCAAACGGTTATTTTTATGTCATTGTATTTATGCTTTTAGGTATTGCACTTCCTGTTGTGGCGTTGACTGCTGGTCGTTTTTTAAGGCCACACAACCCGTATCCTGATAAGTTAGTATCTTATGAAAGTGGGATTCTACCGACAGGAGATGCCCATGTCCGGTTCAATATAGCCTATTATATAGTAGCGCTAGAGTTCTTGATTTTTGATATTGAAACCGTTTTCTTATATCCTTGGGCAGTAGCCCTTGACCAATTAGGTTGGTTTGGGATCAATGCAATGCTTATCTTTATAGTTGTACTTGCGTTAGGCCTTGCGTACTCTTGGAAAAAGAAGGTGCTAGAATGGAACTAAAAAAACAGGGGTTAGAGGAATTTGATCCGGCAGTAGTAGAAGAAGTACAGCGTAATGTCCTTATTACAAAGGTTGAAGAAGTAAAGGCATGGGCTCGTACAAGGTCTTTCTGGCCATTAACATTTGGATTGGCTTGTTGTGCAATCGAAATGATGGGTACTGGAGCGGCACGTTATGACTTAGACCGTTTCGGTGTACTTTTCCGTGCATCACCACGTCATGCTGACTTAATGATCGTAGCGGGTACAGTAACTGCTAAAATGGCACCGGTTGTAAAAAGACTATACGATCAAATGCCTGAACCAAAGTGGGTTATCGCAATGGGGTCATGTGCTACATGCGGTGGTCCATATCACAAAGCTTATAGTGTTGTTAACGGCGTTGATAAAATTGTACCTGTTGATGTTTACATCCCAGGTTGTCCACCAACTCCACCTGCGCTGTTAGATGGTATCGAGAAACTTCGTATTCAAATTAGAGAAGAAGCTAAGGGCAAGAGAAGGAAGAAGGTGGGCCAAAGGATATGAGTCAACAATTACTAGATCTCGTCTTAAATAAAATTGAACAATTATCAGGCCCGGAAGTAGTAATTGAAAGTAGATTAAATTTTGAAGAACCTTTTATTACGATCAACAGTGACAACTGGACATCTGAAATAGCTCAGATGTTATACGATGATCAAAGTTTGAGGTTCAATTTCCTATGCTGTTTAACGGGTGTTGACTATGAAGAGCATTTAGAAGTTATCTATAATTTTTATTCATTGGAATTAGACCACTACCTTTGCATTAAAGTGAAGACACCAAGATCTAATCCAAAGGTAATTTCGTTACAACCGATTTGGAAGACTGCTGATTGGCATGAGCGTGAAGCTTATGATCTATTAGGAATTGAATTTGACGGTCATCCAAACCTTACCCGAATTTTATTAGAGGATGATTGGGTTGGTCATCCGCTTCGTAAAGATTATAAGTTCGACAAAGAAGAAATGGGTTTATCGTAGGGGGTGACTGTTGATGAGTATAAAAGCTGAGCAAATGGTATTAAATATAGGCCCGCAACATCCTAGTACACATGGTGTTTTTCGTATTGAGGTAGTAATTGAGGGTGAGATTATTAAAGAAGCGAGACCTGTAATCGGATATTTACATCGGGGTACAGAAAAACTTGCTGAAGATTTAACGTACTCTCAGTTCATTCCATATACAGATCGTCTAGACTACTTAAATGCCATGACTAATAATTACGTATACTGTGCGGCTATCGAGAAGCTCATGGAACTTGAAGTGCCAGAACGTGCCGAATATCTCCGTGTCATCACAATGGAGCTTAACCGGATTGGAAGCCACTTATTATGGTGGGGAACGTACCTTCTAGATATTGGGGCTCTTAGTCCATTTATTTATGCATTTAGAGATCGTGAAACGATTATGGATCGCTTAAATGAAATTAGTGGTGCAAGGATGACATTCAACTACATGCGTATTGGTGGCGTGAAATGGGATGCGCCAGAGGGTTGGGTTGAAAAAGTAAAAGAAACAGTTAAAGAACTTCGCAAAAACTTTGAGGAGTACCATACACTTGTAACTGGAAATGAAATTTTCGTTGGACGTACAAAAGGTGTAGGGCATATTTCCAAAGAGGAAGCAATTAACTGGGGACTTTCAGGTCCAATATTACGTGGTAGCGGTGTAAAACATGATTTAAGAAAAGATCAACCTTATTCTATTTATGATCGTTTTGATTTTGAAGTCCCAACGAGAGAAGAAGGGGACTGTTTTGCTAGATATGAAGTAAGGCTTGAAGAAATGTTCCAGTCTTTGCGAATTGTTGAGCAAGCTTGTGAGCAAATTTGTGAAGGTGAAATCATTCACAAAAAAGGGCAACGAATTATGATGATTAAGCCACCTGCTGGGGAAACATATTTCCGCTGTGAAGGTTCAAAAGGTGAAATCGGAGTTTACGCTATTAGTAATGGTAAAAATAAGCCATACCGAGTCAAATTACGTCGTCCATCATTTGTAAACACGTCAATTTTAGCAGCAAAGCTAAAAGATGAAAATATTGCAAATTTAGTTGCACTCTTCGGAAGTCTTGATGTCGTTCTCGGGGAGGTCGATGCATAATGGAAATGCTATATATCATTATCTATGCTGTGACGATGCTAGGACTTTTGTTAGGTGCGGTAACGTATACGATTCTTTTTGAACGTAAAATTATTGGTTACATGCAGCTTCGTCCTGGTCCAAACCGTCACGGTCCTTGGGGATTGACTCAAACGATCGCCGACGTTTTAAAGCTTTTGCTAAAGGAAGATATTATTCCAGCAAAAGCGGATAAGAATATTTTTGTTATTGCTCCGGTTATTGCGTTCGCACCAGCGTTTATGGTACTAGCGACAATTTCATGGAGTGAAAATATTGTCGGTGCTGACTTAAATATCGGTATTTTATACTTTGTTGGTATTTCATCACTATCAACGATAGGTGTGTTAATGGGTGGATGGAGTTCTAATAACAAGTATTCATTAATGGGTTCCATGCGTTCCATTGCCCAAATGATCAGTTACGAAATCCCGTTAGTATTAGCAATTATCGGTGTTGTTATTTTAGCAGGGTCATTAAACCTAAGAGACATCGTTTTTGCTCAGCAAGAATTAGGTGTTTGGTTTATTGTTCCACAGCTTTTAGGTTTTGTTATTTACATGATTGCTGCTATTGCCGAGTTAAACCGTTCGCCATTTGACTTACCTGAAGCAGAAAGTGAACTCGTATCAGGATATCATACGGAGTATAGTGGGTTCCGAATGGCATTCTTTATGCTTGCAGAGTATGTATACGCAATTGCAATTGCGGCACTCGCAACTACATTATTCTTAGGTGGATGGTTAGGACCAGTTCTACCAGGTATCGTATGGTTCTTCCTCAAGATGTCAATCTTTATGTTCTTTTGGTTTTGGTTACGTGCAACATTGCCACGTGTCAGAGTGGACCAGTTAATGGCCTTTGGATGGAAGGTTTTAATTCCACTAGCACTTCTTAACATTGTCATTACGGCAGTGATAAAAGTATGGATGGGGTGATATAGATGTTTAAATTATTGAAAGGTTTCGGTGTAACACTGAAATACTTTACTAAAGAGAAGATTACCATCCAATATCCAGAACAAAAACAGGTAATGCCTGAACGTTTTCGCGGGATCCAGCGTTTTTTCCCTGATTTATGTATCGTCTGTAACATGTGTGTTACTGCGTGCCCAACCGATGTTATTACCTTAACAGGTAAGCCGCATCCAGATAATCCGAAGAAAAAAGTAATTGATACGTATAACATTGATTTCCAAGGATGTATTTTATGTGATTTCTGTACTGAAGTTTGTCCTACACAAGCGATTGTTATGACAGCAAAATATGATAACCTTTCAGATTATGAGAGAGATCCACTCTATAAAGACATTGATTGGCTTTCTGGTAATGAAGTATACGGAAATTACACAGTGAAGAAAGCAGAAGAACCAGAGCGAGGTGAAGAGAAATGAGTGGAGAGTTAGTTCTTTTTCTAATACTAGCCATTCTTGCAATCTCGTGTTCTGTTCTAGTTATCATTTTAAAGAGGATCGCCCATCGGGTTTTATCAATGGCATTTACATTTTTTGCTGTTGCAGGTATCTACTTTTTACTTAGAGCAGAATTTATAGGTATTGTTCAGATTATGGTTTATGTAGGGGCGCTTTCGATCCTATTCGTTTTCGGTATGATGATGACTGATCATAAATTAGTGTCATTTGGTCCAGAACGTAATTTAGCCCACAAAATAGTGAGCTTTATAGGTGTCGGCGTACTTCTTTTATTAATGCTAGGCGGAATCTTTACACTTGATGTGCCTAGCGGGGGGCAAGACCTTTATATCGCATCTGCAGAGGATATTGGGGTTGCTTTATATGGAAACTACGTCATTGCGTTCCAAGGAGCAGGTATTTTACTACTTGCAGCGTTAGTAGGAGCCATTGTAATGGCACGAAAGGAGGCCGATTAGAATGGTACCAATAACGTTATATCTTGCCTTAGCAGCTATTCTATTTTGTATCGGCTTATATGGGGTACTTACGAGAAGACATCTCGTTATCGTTCTTGTTTCAGTAGAGTTAATGTTAAACGCGGTCAATATTAATCTAGTAGCATTTTCTAGCATTGGACCGTTCGCCAATATTACAGGGCAAGTATTCACTCTATTTGTCATAACTGTAGCTGCAGCTGAAGCAGCAGTTGGTTTAGCGATTTTAATTGCCTTATACCGTAATCGAAAATCAATTGATGTTATTAAACAAGATCTTATGCGTTGGTAAGGCTATAGCTTAAAGAAGGTTCAAAAATGAGGATAAGCAGAACGGAGAAGGTCGAGGCGGCAAGGCTTCAAGCAACGTAGTGTATACAGAAATACATAAGTAGCAGAGAAGTGAGCCAACGAAGAAATTCGACAGAAATGGTTACCGGAATTTTTTGAACGTCTGCTAGACTAAAAGAGGAAAAGGTGATGGTATGATGCAATTTGCCTGGATAATACCCGTCTTCCCACTATTAGCCTTCGTGTTGCTTCTACTTTTTGGAAGAATACTGAAAGAAAGAGCGGCTTACGTTGGAATTATTGCAATGGCTGCTTCATTCGTGACGGCAGTAGTCGTCTTATTCGAAAGAATCGGTGGGGAAGGTTATAAGTACGTTGTAAGGTGGATTACCTTTGGGGAGCACACAATTACAATGGGATATGAAGTAACGGCATTAAACGCAATGATGTTAATTGTTGTTACAACTGTAAGTTTACTTGTTCACTTATTTTCAAAACAATACATGCATGGGGATGATCGTTTCCCAGTATTCTATTCATACTTAGGGTTGTTCTCATTCTCAATGTTAGGTCTCGTCCTATCTCCTAACTTATTACAACTTTTCATTTTTTGGGAGTTAGTAGGGGTGTGTTCATTCTTACTAGTAGGTTTCTGGTTCTTCAAGCCTGAAGCTGCTGCTGCGGCAAAAAAGGCATTTTTAACAACAAGAATTGGGGATGTAGGATTACTCATTGGTCTTATTTTAACGTTTATTTATACGGGATCATTTGAGTATGAGACAATTTTTGCAGCAGTTAGCAATGGTTTAGTTGAGGAAACAATGATTACTGTAATCGCTATCTGTATTTTCCTAGGGGCGGTCGGTAAATCTGCTCAATTCCCATTACATGTCTGGTTACCTGACGCAATGGAAGGTCCGACACCAGTTTCAGCATTAATCCATGCTGCAACGATGGTAGCTGCAGGGGTATACTTAGTTGGAGTTATGTATCCTGTGTTCTTAGCATCAGAAACTGCGATGACAGTTGTTGCTTACACTGGTGCGATCACAGCGATTTTCGCTGCATCAATTGCGCTAGTTAACACAGATATTAAACGTGTTCTTGCCTATTCAACGGTGAGTCAGCTAGGATTTATGATTTTAGCTTTAGGAACTGCTGGTTATGTAGCTGGATTGTTCCACTTAATGACTCACGCTTTCTTTAAAGCACTTCTATTCTTAGGAGCAGGTAGTGTTATTTATGGAATGCACCATCGTCAAGACATTCGTGAAATGGGTGGACTTTGGTCGAAGATGAAGGTAACAGCCATTACATTCTTAATTGGAACAATGGCCATTGCTGGTGCTCCTTTACTTTCAGGGTTCTGGAGTAAGGAAGTAATCTTAGCTGCTGTATTCTATAATGGGGACCCGTTATTATTTGCGATTGCCTCTATTACAGCTGCGATGACAGCATTTTATATGTTCCGTTTATTCTTTAAAGTATTTACAGGGAAATATCGTGGAGACGATAACCTAGAAGCTGGCGAGCACCATCATGAACCACATGAAAGTCCAAAAGTGATGACAATTCCGTTAATTGTATTAGCTACTCTAGCAATTTTTGCTGGTTATGTGAATACACCAATTTTCGGTTTCCATCTTGAAGGATTTTTAACAGAGGGATTAAATGTTGGTAAGCAGGCTCACGGTGAGCTTTGGTTAGTTGGTTACTCAATCCTGATTGCTGCAATCGGATTTGTTCTATCATATTTAATCTACTTCAAAGGAACAATTTCTGAAAGTTTCTTCCCGAAAATGGCACCAGGAGTACACAAAGTGCTATTGAACAAGTACTACATGGATGAGCTTTACTTAAAAGTATTTGTACGTCCGGTAGTAAACCTTGGGAAACTCCTTTGGGCAGTCGATCGCTTCATTATTGATGGGATCGTTAATATTACTGGATACCTTGCAAAGGGAACAGGCTATGTAATTAGCAGAAGGCATACAGGACAATTGCAAACTTACGGTTTAGTATCAGTCGTTGGTGGACTCGCAGTTATTGCCCTTGCCTTTGTATTAAGGGGGTATTTCGGATGATCCCAAATATGTTAAGTTTAATTGTTTTTCTACCATTATTAGGGGCGTTAATTGTTTTAACAATACCTAATGAGCATAAAAATGTTATTCGTTCGATTGCTGGGGTTACATCTTTTGTAACAATGATTTTATCGTTTATCGCTTGGGCGAACTTTAGCCGTGGCGTATCAGGTATGCAGTTCGCTGAGAACTTTACGTGGATCGATTTAGGATTTGTTTCATTTAATTACGACCTAGGTGTAGATGGTTTATCGATGCCATTATTAGTATTAACAACAATTGTTACATTTTTAGCGGTTATCGCTTCTGTGACAATTAAAGAGCGTGTCAAAGAATACTTTGTATGGATGCTAATCCTTCTAACAGGTATGCTTGGTGTATTCGTTGCACTAGATATGTTCTTATTCTTCTTGTTCTTTGAATTAACGTTAATTCCAATGTTCTTTATCATCGGGATTTGGGGCGGAAAAGAACGAGAATATGCTGCATTTAAGTTCTTGCTTTATACAGGACTTGGGAGTGCGCTAATGTTAATTGCTTTCTTTGCAATGTTCTATCAAGGAGCAATGGCCCAAGAAGCAACATTAAACTTCCTACGCTTAGCTGAAATTTACGCTAACCCGGCGAATGCTGAAGCTATTACTAATACGTTCAGAGCTGGTTTATTCTTAACATTATTTATTGCTTTTGCTGTAAAACTACCAATTTTCCCTTTCCATACGTGGTTACCAGACGCTCACGTTCAAGCACCTACTGCTGCTAGTATGATTTTAGCGGGTGTCTTGTTAAAAATGGGTGCCTATGGATTACTACGCGTTGGATTTGGAATTTTACCAGACCAAGCAGCTAACTTTGCGTATTTAATTGCAATCCTTGGGGTTGTAAACATTATTTACGGTGCTCTATTAGCTCTAGTTCAGAAAGATTTGAAGAAGCTTGTTGCTTACTCAAGTATTTCGCACATGGGGATTGTTTTACTTGGAGCTGCATCGTTCACAACTGCAGGTATGCAAGGAGCAATTTTCCAATTAGTTTCTCACGGATTTATCGCAGCACTTCTATTCTTTATGGTAGGTGCAATTTACGAGAGAACACATACACGTATGATCGAAGAATTAGGCGGGCTTTCTAAGACGATTCCAATCTTAGCTGGATTTTTACTTGCGGCGGCCATGGCTTCCGTTGGGCTTCCAGGTATGTCGGGCTTCGTTAGTGAATTCCTAGCGTTTACGGGTATTTTCTGGGCATCTCCTGAGGTGATTCCAGCCGCAAAAACGATCGCTGTTGTTGCAGCATTAGGGATCATTCTTACAGCTGCTTATCTGTTATGGGCAATGCAAAGAACTACTTTTGGTCAATTACACCAGTCCCATGCGCACCTTCAAGATGCACGTCCAATTGAGTTTGTCCCAATGGTTTGTTTACTTGGGTTAATCATTCTAATTGGAGTTTACCCTGCGATTTTAGGTGACGTAATTAATACTACAGTGATCGACATTGTGTCGAAGATAGGGGGTTAAAGACAATGGCAGCATTTAACGCAGACTGGTCTTTAATGACTCCGGAGATTGTGTTAGCAATACTTGCACTAACAGTGTTTACAATTGATTTTACGACAGGCATTCGTGGTAAAAAGCCATTCATTGGCGTTTTAAGTTTCATTTCACTTATAATTACCGCTGTATTAGTAGTCGTATTTAATCAAACTTCTGGATCAATTGTGTCAAACACGTTTATCGTTGACCCATTTGCAATGCTATTTAAGATTGCGATCTTAATTGGGGTAGCGCTTGTTATTCTGACATCAATGTCCTACATGGATAAGCATAAAGAAATGTACCAAGGTGAAATGTATTCGTTATTACTTTTTGCAGCACTTGGTGCAATGCTAATGGTTTCATCTGCAGACTTGATCACGTTATTTATCGGTTTAGAGCTACTTAGTATTTCATCATACTGCTTAGCTGGTTTCCGTAAATCACAATCAAAATCTACAGAAGCAGCTCTTAAATATGTCATACTTGGTGGAACAGCATCTGCTTTCATCCTGTACGGTATGTCGTTTGTCTATGGATTAACAGGAACAACCAATTTAGCAGCAATCGGTAGAGCAATGCCACAGCTTTATGCAGACTATCCCTACCTAGTAATCATGTCTCTATTATTCATGATCGCTGGTTTTGGATTTAAAATTTCTGTTGTACCGTTTCACATGTGGGCTCCAGATGTTTATGAAGGATCACCAACACCGATTACTGGCTTTTTAACTGCAGTATCAAAGGTAGCTGGATTTGCGATTTTAATTCGTATTTTATCAGTTGGCTTTGGCGGTATCTATCAGGAGTGGTACTTCATTATTGCTGTGATTGCAGCTTTAACAATGATCGTCGGTAATACAGTAGCTCTTGTTCAATCAAATGTGAAGCGATTAATGGCTTACTCAGGAATTGCACAAGCAGGTTACTTACTAATACCACTAGCAGCATCATTATCGTTTAACATTACAATGAGTATGATTGTGTATTACACGTTTGCTTATGTATTCATGACATTAGGAGCGTTTGCGATCATTTCTTATGTAACAGAAGATGCAAATGATGAAGACCTGTCAAGCTTTGCTGGGCTTTATAAACGTTCGCCGTTTTTAGCTCATTCAATGACTGTGTTTTTAGTATCGATGGCGGGATTACCAATTACTGCTGGATTTGTTGGGAAGGTATACATTTTCCTAGGGGTAATGACGAGCCAAATGGTATGGCTTGCGGTTATTATGATCGTAACGAGTACAATTTCGTTCTTCTACTACTTCGGGATCATCAAACAAATGTATATGAGAGATCCTAAAGAAGAAGATAGCATGCTAAAAGCACCGACAAGCATTTCGCTTATCGTGACGATTTCACTTATCGGTACTTTTGGGCTAGCTCTATTTGCCAACATGCTAACCAATTATATGAACGGCTTAAATTGGATCATCCTTTAATTTAGCCAAAAATTAAATAATTTAAACCTACCAAGAAACATTTTTTGGTAGGTTTTTTTCTTGTAGAAAGTATTCCCCGAAACATTCTTCATATTCAACTAAAATTCTTCACAATTCACCAAACCTTCTATAATTTACATAGCTTTTTTGGATGATTTTCGTTATCATAAATAATGTGACTGTTGAATTCCTATAAGCAAGCGATTGCGCAGGAAATAATTTTAATAACACACAAAAAATAAGAATGATGAAGAAATCCTATAATGATTATTGACAAGTGGAAAATGGACAACTAATCATTCAAAGTCAAGGAGTTAAGTACAGTATGTTAGAACAATTTGGTCAGCAAGCTCTTGTTCACCTTATCGTCAGTTTAATGTTTTTAGTGATTATCTGGTGGTCGTTACAGGCATTCAGGTTTGATGTCCTTGTTAAAAACCCAAAAAGTCCTCAAGGTATTGTCTTAATGATTATTATGACTATTGCATTAACTCAATTAGTAAGTAGCTTTTTTTTAGATTATCTAAATTACTCAAGAATGCTGAGATTTCTATTCTAAAATGTGTCTCCTATATACTTAGCGGGCAGATCCCCACTAACGTTTGATCTGCTGATTTTGTCGACTTTTAACTACAAATACCATGTATTTAAACTCTCTATTTGGCAAAAATGCTACTAAGTAGAGTTCGGCGAAACGAACGTTAAGGAGAGAGAAACATGGGGAATAAAAAGATAAAAGGATTTATGCAGATAGTCTTTTACTGCGTGACATTATTTAGCCTCTATTTTGGGTTAAATTGGAGTGGAGAAGCGACAGATAGTAACCAGTTTTCTGAGCTAGAGCAAATACTTGAAGTTATGGACAAGCATGAGATTGAATTAACTGATTGGACGCTTTATACTAGGGAACATTTAAATAGTTGGAGTATTCCAGGTGAGGAAGTAGATGAGTTACAAGTACTTAAAGAAAATACAACTGAATTCCAATGGGAACCACTTTTATATGACGAGCTTAAAGGTCAAGAAAAAGCTACGGCAGTGCTTACTCACCACGAATTGGGTGTAACAGAAACACTTACCTACATTATTTACCCTCACAACGAGCAACTACATTCATATCTTATCTATGACATTCATGGCACGAAGAAACTAAGCGAAAAAAATTGGCAGTATCTATCTTTAACAGTGCAAAATAGGCTTGAAGACTTATTTCAACCAAATACCAAAATTTTCACTTGTGTATCAGGAAATAGCAGTGATAAACTTAATTTTGGTTTGAAAGAAAAAGCAGAAGAATTATTAGCGGAATTTTCAGCACAAACGATTGAATTCTTAAAAGAGGAAACGTTCATTTCCATCTCTGCATACACTAATACATGGAACAAAAATGTAATCTCAACTAACAATGAAAACATGAATTTACAGGTTGCAATTCGAGAAAAAGAAGGATTGGGCGGTAAAACAACCGTTACAATTGGCACGCCGATAATTACGACTGAATATTAATAATATAGAAACTGGACGTCGGAGGGGAATACGTTGGAGAAAATCATAGTCCGAGGAGGTAACCGATTAACTGGAAAGGTTAAGGTAGAAGGCGCAAAAAACGCTGTACTTCCAGTAATCGCTGCATCTATTTTAGGAAGTGAAGGCAAGAGCCACATTTATGATGTGCCAGCACTTGCAGATGTATACACTATTAATGAAGTTTTAAGAAATTTAAATATTGATGTTAAATATGAAAATGGAGTTATTGAGGTTGATGCTGATAAAGCATTAAAGACTGAAGCACCATTTGAATATGTTCGCAAAATGCGGGCTTCGTTCTTAGTCATGGGTCCTCTATTGGCTCGAGTTGGTCACGCAAGAATTGCATTACCAGGTGGTTGTGCCATCGGTTCAAGACCAATTGATCAACACTTAAAAGGCTTCGAAGCAATGGGAGCTACTGTTGAAATCGGAAATGGATTTATTGATGCTAGAGTTGATGGGCGCCTTAAAGGAGCAAAAATCTATCTAGATTTTCCTAGTGTAGGGGCAACTGAGAACATTATGATGGCAGCAGCCCTTGCAGAAGGAACAACTATTATCGAAAACGTTGCAGAAGAGCCTGAAATCGTTTGTTTAGCTACCTATTTAAATTCTATGGGTGCTAAAGTTCGCGGTGCAGGAACGGGTACGATTCGTATTGAAGGAGTAAAGAAATTAGTAGGTGCCGGTCATACAATTATTCCTGATCGTATTGAAGCAGGAACGTTTATGGTTGCAGCAGCAATTACTGGTGGAGATGTCCTTGTCGAGGGTGCTTTATCTGAGCACCTAAGGCCTCTTATTGCAAAAATGGAGGAAATGGGTGTTACCATTATGGATGAGGAAACTGGAATTCGTGTTATTGGTCCGGAGAAATTAAAGCCAATCGACATTAAAACGATGCCACACCCAGGTTTCCCAACTGATATGCAATCACAAATGATGTCACTGTTATTGAGAGCAGAAGGCATGAGTATGATTACCGAAACTGTATTTGAAAATCGTTTCATGCACGTGGAGGAATTCCGCCGCATGAATGGAAATATTAAAATTGAGGGCAGAACAGCCATTATTTCAGGTCCAGCTTCGCTACAAGGAGCAGAAGTAGCTGCAACCGATCTACGAGCTGGAGCAGCACTTGTTATCGCAGGTCTTGTGGCTGATGGCTACACAAGAGTGGTTGAGTTAAAGCACATCGACCGTGGTTATGTTGACTTTGCTGGCAAGCTAAAAGCACTAGGTGCAAACGTTGAGCGTGTGTACGAAGTGGATCAATCACAACTAAAAAATCTTGAAGCACCAGCGCCATTAAAGGTTAATCCTAATTTGGCTTAGAAAGAACGTTCACTTTCAAAGCGAACTCGATTGTCAGACATTAATAAACACCAAAACAAAATAAAAAGGATTCAGCAGAGAAGCTGAATCCTTTTTTGTCTTTTTCAGATATACAAAATGAGAAAAAGTCCATTTAAAGAAAGTTCACTTTTCTACAACACAACATGTAAATATGGCTGAAGAATTATCTTATAAAGGAAAGTGAACTTTCGAAGTGAACTCGTAATGGTTTTCAGATATTTACGGTGTCAGACACCAAATGCTAAAGGCAATTGATGATTCGAACTAGGAAGAAGTTGGTTGTTGTATTTGATGCACTGATTGTATTTTAAATAAACACGTGGGACACGTTTTCCTACTAAACAGACGACTTCATAATTAATAGTACCCATTTGTTCGGCTACTTCATCTATCGAGATAAATCCTTCGTCCGTTCCTCCAAAGAGAATGACTTCGTCTCCGACAGCTGGGCTGGAGACCGTGCTAACATTTAGCATACATTGATCCATGCAGACTCTTCCTGCAATTGGTACACGATTGTCATGAACAAGTGCAGATCCCTTGTTTGATAAAAGCCTCGAAAGCCCATCGGCATATCCAATTGGGATGGTAGCAATTGTAGTTACATTTTCAGCTTTATATGTGCAGCCATAGCTAATGGCTTCTCCAGTGGATACTTGCTTCAGTTGAATAATTCTTGTTTTGAGATGCATCGCTTGCTTTAAAGGAAAGGCAAAAAGGTTCATTTCCTTTGATGGCGTTAGCCCATAAAGGCTGATGCCTACCCTTACCATGTCAAGGTGCATGTCTGGGAAGTTAATCGTTCCGGCACTATTGCAGCAATGTTTGATTTGAATCGATATGTCATTTGCTTCTAAATAATTTAACATACTTGTAAAACGTTTAAATTGCATAAACGTATACGAGGGGTCATCACTGTCGGCATTGGCAAAATGAGTGAAGATACCTTCTACTAATACCCCACTAGCTTTGGATGCCTTTTTCGCTAACGAGAGAGCTGCTTCTTTTGTTGTTACACCAACCCGCCCCATCCCTGTATCGCATTTAATATGGACCTTTGCTGTTATTCCTAAGCGAGTCGCACAAGTACTTATCTCCTCTAGAACTTCTTCAGAATAGACAGTCAGTGTAATTTTATGTTCAATGGCGGTAGCTACTGAACTTGGAGGAATGTATCCTAACACGAGAATTGGTGTTTGAGGAATTGATCTCCGTAAAACAAGTGCTTCGTCAAGGAAGGCTACACCGAGATAATCAGCTCCTGCTTCTACAGCCGTTCTGGCTACTTCAACAGAACCATGTCCATATCCGTCAGCCTTAACAACTGCCATCAGCCTAGTTTTACTTTTTAGTTTGGTTTTAAAAAGCTTTGCATTATGATAAATCGCATCTAATGAAACCTCTGCCCATGTATCTCGAAAACTGAATAGACTCATTTTTGTACCCCTTATCAAAAAATTATGGTAAAAAAAATCCCCTCTGGATTTGATGAGGGGATTCCTAGAGCTGCAAGGATTAAAATATTAGATTAAACAGTTTCCATAACCTTTTCTAATGCTTCATCAACGCTAACGTACTCATAGCCAAGGTCTTTCGCTACTACTTCATATGTTACGTGTCCACCAGCAACGTTTACACCAAGTTTAAGAGCTGGATTTTCAGCAACAGCCTTCTTAACACCTTTTGTTGCAATTTGAACCGCATAAGGAACTGTAACATTCGTAAGTGCAATTGTAGAAGTTCTTGGAACTGCTCCAGGCATGTTCGCAACTGCGTAATGAACAACAGAGTGCTTTTCGTATGTTGGGTTGTCATGAGTCGTAATTCGATCAACAGTCTCAAAAATACCACCTTGGTCAATGGCTACATCGACAATCACAGAGCCAGGAGACATTGCTTTCACCATTTCTTCAGTTACTAATTTAGGAGCCTTAGCACCTGGAATTAATACAGCACCGATGACTAAATCAGACTCAGCAACAGCTTGAGCAATATTTAATGGGTTTGACATTAAAGTTTGAATTTCATTTCCGAAAATATCATCTAATTGACGTAGACGGTCTGGGCTAAGGTCAATAATTGTTACGTCAGCGCCAAGGCCCATTGCGATTTTTGCTGCACTAGTACCTACAACACCACCACCGATAACCGTAACTTTGCCACGTTTAACACCTGGTACACCTGCAAGCAGAATTCCTTTTCCACCGTTTGCTTTTTGTAAAAATTGAGCTCCGATTTGTGAAGACATACGACCAGCAACTTCACTCATCGGAGTAAGAAGTGGTAATGTGCGATTTACTTCAACTGTTTCATAAGCAATAGCAGTTACTCCTTTTTCAGTAAGGGCACGAGCTAATTCAGGCTCTGCAGCTAAGTGTAAGTAAGTGAAAAGGATAAGTCCTTCACGGAAGTAGTTATATTCAGAAGCAAGTGGTTCTTTAACCTTCATGACCATATCTGCTGACCAAGCTTCAGCTGCAGTATCAACTATTTTTGCTCCAGCTTGAATGTAATCATCGTTCGTGAAACCGCTTCCAATTCCAGCTGCAGTTTCAATAATAACTTCATTACCGGCTTTTATTAATGCATCAACACCAGCTGGTGTAAGCGCAATACGATTTTCATTGTTTTTAATTTCCTTAGGTACCCCAATTAACATAATAAAATCCCCCTTAGTTGTTTTCAAAAAGATGATCACTTGATAATCACAGTATAGATTTTGCGAAACAATTTTTCTTTGTTTAGATTGGAGAAAAAACAAAGAGCGTTTGTGAAATTCTACAAACGCCCTTGCTTATCTAATTTATTAGTCTTAATATCCAGGTACAGCGTCATTTTTTGGTTTGGATTTTTTAAATCAATGTCACCAATTTCTGATATCCGCTTCAGTCGATAATTTAATGTGTTTGCGTGGACATGCAGTTCTTTGGCAGCTTCGTTGATGTTGCTATCTTTATTTAAAAAAACTTCCAGAGTTTCTACTAGATACGTTTTATTGACTTTGTCGTATTCAGCGAGTTTCCTTAGAGCAGGATTTTCGTACTGATCAACTTTCTTTTTCTCGAAAATGACGTCAAGATAGCGAAAAATCCCTAATTGTTGGTAACTATAAATGTCACCAACTTCTTCAGAAAACTGAGTTTTTAGACGCAAAACAGTCAAGGCTTCCTGATAGCTTGCTTCAACTTTTTCGTAATTATCGTATATATTTCCACAGCTTGCCTTAATATCGGAGATGTTATAGCGCTTATCCATTTGCAAGATAAATTCATTGATAAAATGGGCGATACTACTTTGAACCTCTTTCGTTGGCAGCGGTGATACTAGAAGGATTAACTCATTGCCATCTATGACATGTAAGACTATTTGTAATTGCTGAGTTGTTGTGATCGTGTAACTGATATTTTTCTCAATTTTCGGAGTGATCTCTTTACCAAATTGAAAAACAAGAATAGATATAGGTGATGGTGGAGTAATCCCTAGTTGTTCGATTCTCTGTTTAATTTCACGATCGGAGTTGACATGTCCAGTAAGTATCTGCCAGAAAAATTCCTGATGGCATTGTTCTTTCTTTTTTTACGTACTTGTAATTGGAGTAACTGATTTTTTGCAGTTTGAGCCGCTTGAGTTATTAATAATAATTGTTCTTCTGAGAGACGGTGTTCAACTTCTAACACCCAAATATACCCTATAACCTCATTTTTGTTATGAATAGATATTGCAACTCGATCACCTAGTCCGATATTTGTTATTTCTGAAATACGCACTGGCGCAGTCGTTTGGTTAAGCCTTTGGATAACGCCATCTTTCCAAAGGTTGTTTATGATCTTCTCTGGTACTCTTCTGCCAATAATGGTCGCGATTCTAGCAGGATCCGTTTGATCATCGTGTGAACTGTATGCTAGTAAACGATGGTTAGCATCTTCTATCGTCACTGGGCAACCCAAAACGTCACTAATTTTATCGACGAGGTTTTCCAAGTTCCCAAAAGTGCCCTTAAAAGGATCGTTGTTATGTTTTTCATAGGTCATTAAATAATTGCTCCTTATGTAAAAAATCATGCAATATGAATTTCAAACAATGAAATCGCTTTCAACTAAGGTTTTATGTAGGTATGAAATTCACACATATATATAAGTATAACTTCTAATATACGATCTTTCTATATTATAGTAAGATAGAAAAAGATTTTACTAACATCGTTGGCCTTTTTGGGAATTAGTATGTGGCTTCCAACAAGTATCGTAATTAAAATTCTGAATAATGTATACATTTGTTGTGTTTTACAAAAATATTCTTTCAATGTTTAAAAAATACACAAAAGTTTTTGTTCACAGAAATGCTACAATTATCAATGTATTGAAAGCGCTATCATTTTTTTAGGGGGAGATTTATGGATATCTTAGCGGTATTAGACAAAGTAAATGGTGTGTTATGGGGAACACCGAGCTTAGTCCTACTATTTGGGACGGGACTATTATTAACATTCATGTTAAGGGGATTACAATTCAGAAGATTGCTTTATGCCTTTAAGCTTGGTTTTACAAAAGAGGGACAAGCTGGTGCAGGGGATGAAGGGGACGTTAGTAACTTTAAAGCATTAATGACAGCGCTGGCGGCGACGATCGGAAACGGTAACATTGCAGGGGTTGCAACTGCCGTAACGATTGGTGGTCCAGGAGCTATTTTCTGGATGTGGATCGTAGGTCTTTTAGGAATGGCAACAAAATACTCTGAAGCACTTCTTGCGATGAAATATCGTGTCAAAAATGCTAATGGAGAATATTCTAGCGGACCGATGTACTATGTGGAACGCGGACTAGGGAAAAAATTCAAATGGTTAGCAATTGCCTTTGCGTTCTTTGGAGCATTTGCGGCGTTAGGTATTGGAAATAGTGTTCAGTCAAATACCATTGCAGGGGTAATGGAGAATTCATTTGGTATCAATAATCTTACAACAGGAATCATCTTATCTGTTTTAGCAGCGTTAATTATTTTTGGAGGAATTCAACGTATTAGTACGGTTGCAGGTTTCTTCGTGCCAGTTATGGCAGTTTTATATATCGGTGGGGCATTACTTATTCTTGCTATTAATTATGATCAAATCATTCCAGCCTTTGGACTGATTTTCCAATATGCGTTTAATCCAGTTGCAGCAACTGGTGGATTTGTAGGTGTTCTCGTATCAGAAGCCATTCGTAACGGGGTTGCTCGTGGGATCTTCTCGAACGAAGCTGGTCTTGGTACAGCAGCACTAATTGCTGGTAATGCAAAAACAGATCATCCTGTAAAACAAGCATTAGTAGCAATGACAGGTACGTTCATTGTAACGATCATTGTTTGTACGATGACTGGTTTAGTTCTTGTAATATCTGGATTTTGGGATCCAACAGGTGGATTACTATCTGGTGTAGTCCATGAGGCAGGCCTTGAAGGTGGAGCGTTAACAGGGGCAGCGTTCGCATCTGTATTAGGAACCGTTGGAGAATATATTGTTGCATTCTCAGTTATCTTCTTTGGCTTCTCAACCATCGTTGGCTGGTATGTATACGGTGAGAAATGTTTCGAATATTTAGTAGGAACAAGAGGAATTTTAGCTTACCGTGCAGCTTACATCACTGCTTGTGGTGTTGGTGCTGTAGCAAGCTTAACAACAGTTTGGGCATTTGCTGATATGGCTAACGCATTAATGATGATCCCGAACTTACTTGCACTTATTCTCTTAAGTAAGGTAGTAGTTCGTGAAACAAATGATTTCTTCGAAAATCACTACAAGGTTGCAGCGGTGGCAGTCAAAAAAGCAAGTTAATGAAGGAAACAGGCTGTTGAGAAGAACTCAACAGCCTGTTTTGTATTTTCAGCATTGCTTGGCTCCAATTTTTTAAGAAAAATAAATCTCAAGGTCTATCCTCTATTAAATTTGCATACAATGCTAGAGACAGAAAAACAGAATATTCGTCTACTAATTTCAGCACAAAATCAAAGTATGGAGGCGTATGCATGCGGCAAATTATTATTATTGGAGCAATTTTATGTAGTGTTATTCTTATTATCCCGACAATGCTCGTTCTAGCATTTCAAGGTAATGAAACAGACAAATCTATCAAACCTGTTTCAGTTCAAACCTCGAATGTCATTGACTCTAGTAACGAGATATCACCTGAAAATCTAAGTGTGGCCGTGTACCGCTCAAAATCACAAAGTATAGAGGAATATGATTTTGAAGAGTACATCATTGGCGTTGTTGCATCTGAAATGCCAGCCGAATTTTCACTTGAAGCATTAAAAGCACAGGCGCTAACGGCAAGGACTTATATTATTAAACATATGCTAAATCCTGGAGAGATTAGTCTTCCTGAAGGTGCAGTTGTAACTGATACGATTCAGCACCAAGTTTTTCGAAGTGATGCAGAACTTAAGGAATTTTGGAAAGAAAACTATGATTGGGCTAAGGCAAAAGTAACTGAAGCTGTACGTGCCACTCGTGGTCAAATAATTACACATGAAGGAGTTCCAATAACAGCTTCTTTCTTTTCAACAAGTAATGGCTTTACAGAAAACTCAGAGGATTTTTGGCCAAATGAATTTCCATACTTACGAAGTGTAGAAAGTCCATGGGATGTTGAATCTCCAAGATATTCTTCTGAAAAAATTGTGTCTTCACAAGAATTTTTTCAAGCGTTAGGTGTGAAGTTACCTGGTGATGGAACTGTAGGAGAAATTACTGCACGCACGAAAGGTGGGCGAGTAGCTACAGTTAATGTAAATGGTAAGACCTTTACTGGTAGGCAAATAAGAGAGAAGTTAGATTTAGACTCTAGCGATTTTAAATGGAAGAGAAGCGGCAATAATGTCATCATTGAAACGAAGGGTTGGGGACACGGCGTTGGTATGAGCCAATGGGGAGCCAACGGCATGGCCAAGGAAGGCAAGAATTATCAAGAGATTATTAAACACTATTATCAAGGAGTTCAAATTTCCTCGGTTGATCCGTTCATTGCTAATCTAAATTAAAAAGCAGCCTTTGGGCTGCTTTTTTAGTGTAAAGTTTAGAGTTTAGAGTGTAAAGTCTTGGAAAGTAATGCTTCGAAGCTCACCACTCACAACTCTACACTCTACACTCTACACTGTACACTCAAAACTAGTATTTAAAACTATGAATAATTTCTCCAACTTTGTCGAAAAATAATTTATTAAAAAAAGTTTTTAATTGTGTATATAATTCTCATAATTTGATCAGACTGATTGCTGAGGTGATGATTAAATGAGAGAAGAAAATCAATCTTCTAAATTAGCAAAACTGAAGGCAAACCTTCAGAAGACAATGAAAAAACGTTGGGTATTACCAGCACTTTACTTAGGTTTAGCAGCACTAGTATTAAGTACAGTAATCTGGCTTCAAGGATCTGATGAACAAATTACACAAGAAGATCCAAATGTTGAGCAAGGACCAACTGGTACAGATCAAGGTACAAATACTGAAGATGCTTTACCGGTAACAACAATGAATGAAGTGTTCAAAAAGCCATTTTTGAATGAAGAAGAAGTACAAGTTGTTGGTTACTACTTCGATTTCAATGCAACAGCTGAACAAAATGAATCTGCTCTCGTCTTTTACGATAATACTTTCTACCAAAACAAAGGTATGGATTTCGCATTAGAGAGTGGAGAAACATTCGATGTTGTCGCAGCATTAAGTGGTACTGTAGTAAAAGTTGAAAAGGATGCTCTTTTTGGTAACTTAGTTCATATCGAACATGAAAACAACGTTGTAACAATTTACCAAAGTTTAGAAGGCGTCAAAGTTGAACAAGGTCAATCGGTGAAACAAGGGGATGTAATCGGCCAAGCTGGTAGAAACCTTTATAACCAAGAAGCTGGCGTTCACGTACACTTTGAAATTCGTCATGATGGTGTTCCGGTAAATCCTAGTGACTTCTTTGAACAACCATTATCAGCACTTCCAGCTGCTAGTTCTGAAAAGACTGAAGGTGATGAAGTAGAAGAGCCAACTGACGAAGAACTAGAAGAAAATGCTGAAGAGCCACTTGAAGAAACAGACGATTTATAAGTCTAAATCATTTCAAAACAGCTTCCCACTGCATTACGCAGGCGGGGAGCTGTTTTTTGTTGTCTCAGAATCAAAACTATTCCCCACAAAGTCCTCTAGTAAACATCATTTTTTGTCAGAAAAAAAACTCGTTTGTAGTGAGAATTTTCACTTGTGCTAGCTTACAAAATCTGTAATAATACAATTATTGTTAAAATTTAGAATATTTAAATAAATTTACAAGACTGGAGGGATCGAATGTTTTATCTTTTTTTAGTAATTATTGGTGTAAGCGTTTTCTTGTCCTTTAAATTAAAAAAACCGAGTTTTTTAGCGGCACCAATAGGAGCGCTTGTTGTATTTATCATCATTCAAATCGCCATGGTTCCACTAGGATTTTTCGAGACTGTAAAATTTATTTTTAGTCTCAGATAAGCGCGTTCATCATGGAAACTTGTTTCTGTGTGACGATAAATTTTTTAAAAAAGAAAGGGGGTAAAAAACGATGAAGAAAATTGATAAGGAAGTAGCAGATGCTTACTTTCGCATTAGAACTCGCAATATCATCATCTTTTTGGCAATTGGCTTTAGCGTTTCATTTGGAGTGGTAGCCTTTGCGGAGTTTTTCTCGCAATTTACATTCATTGGCGGCGTACCACTACACTACTTCATGGGGGCTCAAGGAGCTGTATTGATCTTTATTTGCCTCCTATTCACAAACGCTGTCTTAAGTGACAAAGTTGATCGAGATTTTGGTATTGATGACGAGAAGAATGCGACTTTAAGTGCAGGGAAGGCAGTTGATCACTAAACATAACGTGGATGCGAAAAAAGAAATGAAAAAAGGGGGCGATTCAAATGGATGCGCAAGGTTTAATGTCAATTTCAATTATTTTTGCTACTTTCGCCCTTTATATCGGGATCTCTATTTATTGTCGAGCGAAAGTGACGTCTGATTTTTACGTAGCAAGTAGGGGAGTTCCACCGTTCTGGAATGGTATGGCGATTGGTGGAGACTGGATGAGCGCTGCCTCATTTATTGGTATGGCTGGAACTGTTATGATTTTGGGGTATGATGGTTTGGCTTATATCATGGGTTGGACTGGAGGCTATCTATTCTTAACCTTTTTATTAGCTCCACAACTGCGGAAATATGGTAGATACACGGTTCCTGAGTTTATTGGTGACCGATTCGGGACAAATAAAGGTCGCTTAATTGCGGCAATTGCCACGATTATTATCAGTTTCGTTTATATTATTGGTCAGCTTTCTGGATCAGGGGTAGTTATCGGACGCATTCTCCAAATCGATACGATGTATGGAACAATGATTGGTGTTGTCATTATTGCTATCTATGCGACATTAGGTGGGATGAAGGGGATTACCTGGACACAGGTTGCTCAATACATCATTTTGATTATTGCATACTTAATACCTGTTCTTTTTATGTCACTACAAATTACCGGAAACCCATTGCCGTGGCTATCGTATCACAACATTGTGAGTCAGCTCGGTGATCTCGATCGTGAGCTTGGATTCTCTGAATACTTTGCACCATTTTCATCGAGTAACAAAGCACAATTTTTAGGATTAATGTTCTGTTTAATGGTAGGAACTGCAGCATTACCACACGTGATTGTCCGTTTTTATACAGTGTCAACGATGAAGGCGGCTCGCTGGAGCGGAGCATGGGCACTTCTGTTTATCGGACTCTTATACTTATCGGCTCCTGCTTATGCGGCGTTTTCTCGTTTTATTTTAATGACGAAGGTTGCTGGTAGTCCAATTGACCAATTGCCTGCGTGGACAACAAGTTGGGTAGACACAGGTCGACTTAAGGTTGCTGATACAAACGGAGATGGTATTCTTAGTTGGCCAGAGATTGTTATTAGTAATGACATCGTGGTAATGGCGACACCAGAAATTGCAAATCTCGGAATGTTCGTCATTGGTCTAGTTGCTGCTGGTGCAATGGCCGCGGCGCTTTCGACAGCAGGTGGTTTGTTAATTACGATCTCATCATCGTTCGCTCATGACATTTACTATCGCTTGATGCGACCAGATGCAAGTGATGCGAGACGACTTAAGGCAGGGCGTTGGGCGATTGTTCTCTCAACCATTGTTGCTGGTGTTGTAGCGCTTGATCCTCCTGGAGTGATTACGCAAATTGTTGCTTGGGCCTTCTCGCTTGCAGCGGGTACGTTCTTCCCGGTTCTCCTATTAGGGGTTTGGTGGAAGCGTGCTAATGCCGAAGGGGCAATTGCCGGGATGCTTTCAGGTCTATTTGTAACCCTTGGATATATTTTCTTGGCCAGAAGTGGTATTACAATTTTTGGATTACTAGATACAGCAGCTGGTGTGTTTGGTGTACCAGTCAACTTACTTGTTATGTACACGGTCTCAAAACTAACAGCTGCACCACCTCAACATCTTCAAGACGAGTGTATCGACCTCAGATACCCAGAGCAAATGACTTATAAAGATGGTGAGGTATGGTTAGATGATGCCCCAGGAAGATAGTCCATTTTTAGAAAAAATAAGTCGGCACCCCTTGTTTCAAGGGGTGTCATCTGAAGTTTTTGCGGAGTTAATCGAAAAGTGTACGTTAAGAACTTATAAAAAAGGGGAAACGGTTTTATATAAAAAAACGCCACGCGAGGGTCTGCTCATAATTTTAGAAGGAATGGCAGAGGTACTAATTGACGACTCTAGTACAGGCGAAGTTCTGGAAGTTTTACAGACAAATGACATTATTGGTTTTTCAAGTTTAGCAGAATTTCTAGGAGAACCAGCGGAGCATATTTATGACTATACGGTTGAGGTAAAAGCAATAGAAGAGACGACTTGTTTGCAGGTTTCTTACTCGGTCATTGAAGAGCGTTGGCCAGATGAAAATGTTCGCGACTTTGTACTGCGACAGATAGCTGTTAGGCTTCGTGACATCTATGGCTCATTGGCTGAACAAGTTCAGTTAGCGAGCAAGTGGGGCGAAAGTGACCCATTTATTCAGCGTGTTCATGATTTAATGCAATTTCCAGTCAACACTGTTAGTCTTGATGACAGAATCCAAAACGTTGCCAAAAAAATGATAGATAAGAAGACGACATCTGTTTTAGTCATGGATCGAAAAGAGCTTGTTGGTATCATTACTGAAAATGATATTGTTGCAAGGGTCGTAGCCGGAAATCTTGGCTTAGACAAGCAAGCACGGGAAATTATGACGACAAATCCCTATACAATTTCCAGGGATGCTTATTATTATGAAGCACTTTCGTTATTTTTAATGAATGGGGTTAAGCATCTTCCTGTTGTCGGTGGGACGGGTGACATTGTCGGGATCGTCACCTTGTCAGATTTAATGAGAAAAAAAGATCGCGGAAAGTTAAACGTCATCCAAACCATTGAAGAATCGACAACGGAAACCATCGGTGAAGTGAAAGAAGCGATTTATAAAGTGTTAGAAACACTGATCAATGATGAGTTACCAACAATCAACATGTTAGAGGTTATTACGAAGTTGTATGATCGCCTCGTCAAGCATTGTGTGAAGCTAGCCTTAGCTGAAGTCGGTGAGGCTCCAGTCGCTTTTTCCTTCTATCAAATGGGAAGCGGAGGTCGCTGTGAACAGTATCTCTTAACTGACCAAGACCATTTTTTAGTCTATGAGGATGGCGAGGATGTAGCAGATTATTTTCGGTTGCTAGGAGCAGAGATTGTCAGACTGCTTACATTAGCAGGTTACGAGCATTGCAAAGGCAAAATGATGGCAAGCGAAGAAGGGTGGTGTGGCTCGCTTAGCAACTGGAGTGACCGGCTCCGTCGCTGGAGCGTTCGTTCGACGAATGAGCATGTCTTACTTGGCCAAAATTTCTTTTCAATGCGGTTATTGTATGGCGACCAAACGTTGCACAACCGATTTATAGCAACGATTAAGGAACAACAGGCAAAAGCTCGAATTTACATGTACCAAATGGCCAAAGTAGAAAAGGATTATCCGGTTCCAACGTTAGACCAGCCGATAAGAGCCTTATTTCGATTAGAAAAGACGACGATTGATATAAAAAAAGATGCCCTGTTTCCATTCCATCATTGCTTGCAATTACTGGCGATCAAAAATGGAATCTATGAGGGGACACCCTTGCAAAAAATTGAGTCGTTAAAGAAGTTAAAGGTGGTATCGGAGGACTTTGCTGGTGAGCTAAAGTTTGCCTACAGTATTGCTTTGAGAATTCGTGTCAATCAAGGTTGGGCACGGTTCAAACAAGGTGAGCCGAATACATCAGTGGTCACCTTTACGCATTTGAAATCACGCGATAAAGCTGAGCTGATCCAAGCATTGAAAATCATTCGTTCATTACAAAATCAAGTGCTAGCGTTGTTTGCGATGTAGATGAGTTTAGCAAGTAGAAACTATTCTGAGAGAAGGAGTAGTTTTTACTTTTTTTTTGGACTTTGCCGAATAATGTGGAAAGTTTGCAGAATAACTGAAAAAGTTGTTCGAATAATTACTGAAGTTGTCCGAATAACCAAAAAAGTTGTCCGAATAACCAACTAGAACACAAAAAACCTTTTCTAGAAGCAGGATTTTCTCTGTTAATATCGAATAAACCCCCTAAAGGAGTGGTGAAATGATCATAAAAGAATTAAAAATGCCCCTTAAATTAGAAAAACTTATTGCTTTGAAACGAAGAACCCCAATAATGCTACCTAAATACTCTCTAATTAAAGACGAAACAGCTAGGAGACTAGCAGGTTATCGTGGTGAATGCTCCTTACACTATCAACTTTCCCTTTTACCAGAGAAAAGCTACTATATTTTACGAGGAATTAGACTTAAAGACGGAAATCATTTTTTTCAAATCGATAATCTCCTAATCTCGCAAAAATTTTTCCTGAATCTTGAAGTGAAAACGATTGCCGGCACCCTTCAATTCGATGAAAGAAATCATCAACTTATTAGAACGCTAGACACCAAAAGAGATGGTTTTAGTGACCCGCTTACCCAAGCCTATTTTCAAGAAATGCATCTGAAAAACTGGCTAAAACAAAACGGTTATACAGATCTAACTATCTTATCCTTAGTTGTTAGCGCAAATCCCAGCTCCATCCTCGAGACCACTTCTAAAAAGTAATCCGCAGTGAGTATCTTCCGATAAAAATTCAACAGCTTGAAAAATATTACCCCGAAAATAAACTCAATGAAAAACAGGTGAAAAAAATCTGCCGTACCATGAAAGCTCAACATACGCCGCTCGACACTCCCATACTAGATCAATTTGGTATGATCCCAGACCAACTTATAAAAGGTGTCTATTGTCCTAAATGCGAATGTCTACCGATCCCTAAAATTTATGGTGGCTGGAAGTGTCCTAGTTGCAACGTGAAGATGAAAGATGCCCATATCCCCTCAATGAAAGACTACTCCCTTTTAATTAGTCCCACATTTTCAAACGAAGAAATTAGAAATTTTCTAGAAATAAACGATCCTAACCTTATGAATCGCCTCCTCACCACCCCACAATTTGCCCAAAAAGGTAACACCAAAGCAAGAATTTACAATTTTCTAAATTAAAAGCCTTGTCTCACCACCTTTTATGCATATATACCCGTCTCCCTTAATAAAATGTTACAAATCATTAGTTATTAAAGGAAGGGCCTAAGATCACTTGGACGGAGGCGTATTGTATGGGAGTTCATCTTTACATATATAAGGGGATGGGTTTTTATCGGTTAGCGGACGTTCGGGCTCGCAGGACCCTCATGAATTAGGAGGCGAGAGGTGTGCACGATTACATCAAAGAACGAACAATCAAGATTGGCAGGTACATCGTCGAGACAAGGAAAACCGTACGCACGATTGCGAAGGAGTTTGGGGTTTCCAAGAGCACAGTTCATAAGGATCTAACAGAACGATTGCCTGAAATTAATGCAGAGCTGGCAAATGAAGTGAAAGAAATACTAGAGTATCATAAGTCGATTCGGCATTTACGAGGTGGCGAAGCAACGAAAGTGAAGTACCAGAAGTCAGAGCCAGTAAGCGGTAAGAAGTTAGCAGAGACTCAATCGTAAATTCACAAAAAAATCATTTTCCCTGCACTGACAAAATATGATAAAATATTACATTAGATATAAACTAATTAGTGATAGATGAAACGGCTACTTAAAGCAGGGAGGAAATGGCATGTTTGGCAGGGACATTGGAATTGATTTAGGAACAGCAAATGTTCTCGTTCACGTAAGAGGAAGAGGAATTGTATTAAATGAACCTTCAGTTGTCGCAATAGATACACACACGGGTAAAGTTTTAGCGGTTGGGGATGAAGCGTTCCGAATGGTCGGGCGTACGCCTGGAAACATTGTGGCTCTTCGTCCAATGAAGGACGGGGTTATTGCAAACTTTGATTTAACTGAATCGATGCTAAAACATTTTTTGGATAAGATTAATGTTCGAGGCTTTTTTACAAAACCACGAATTTTGATTTGCTGCCCAACCAACATTACTTCAGTTGAGCAAAAGGCGATTCGTGAAGCAGCAGAAAAAAGCGGTGGTAAAAATGTTTTCTTAGAGGAAGAACCGAAAGTTGCGGCAATTGGAGCAGGCATGGACATTTACCAACCAAGCGGTAACATGGTCGTAGACATAGGCGGTGGGACAACAGATGTTGCTGTATTATCAATGGGCGATATTGTCACCGCCTCTTCAATTAAGGTTGCAGGGGACAGGTTTGATCAGGAGATTTTAAACTATGTTAAGAAAAAGTATAAATTATTAATCGGGGAACGTACGGCTGAGTCAATTAAAATCCAAGTAGCAACCGTTTTCCCAGGTAGTCGCAAAGAGGAAATCGATATCCGTGGTCGTGACTTGGTTAGTGGACTTCCACGTACGATTACCGTATACTCAGATGAGATCCAAAAAGCCTTAGAAGAGGCAATTTCACATATTGTACAAGCTTCAAAAAGTGTTCTTGAACAAACTCCACCTGAACTTTCAGCAGATATTATTGACCGTGGTGTCATCCTGACTGGTGGTGGCGCATTGCTTCATGGTATTGATCTACTTTTAGCAGAAGAATTAAAGGTACCTGTCTTAGTTGCTGAAGAGCCAATGCATTGTGTTGCAAAGGGAACCGGTATTTTACTTGAAAACTTGGACAAGGTGTCAAGACGAAAATTTAAATACTAAACTGCCAAAATTGCTATATCTTTCAACTGCCAACATGATAGCCGATAAATAGAATAGATAGAGTAAGATACATAGAGGTGAAACAATAATGATTCGTGGGTTTTATACATCTGCTGCCGGAATGATTGCTCAGCAACGCCGTCAGGAAATGCTAACAAATAACTTAGCTAATGCCGATACACCAGGCTATCGCGCTGATGATGCATCATTGCGAGCGTTTCCGAATTTGCTGATCCAAGCAATGGGCGTTGACAATCGTCCCCAAGGAAAAACGACTCACGTTGGTGAATTAAGTACAGGGGTATACTTGCAAGAGCGAACCCTAAATTTTCGCCAAGGTGATCTTCATGAAACAGGTAACAGAACAGACATTGCTCTACTTCAAGGTGTTGTCCCGTTGAATGAAGAAACAGGACGCCCGGGAGCATTATTGTTTTCCGTTGAAAATCAAACAGGCGAAGTACGTTATACAAGAAACGGGAATTTTACAGTTGATGGACAAGGCTACCTTACGACGAGTGAAGGGTTTTATGTCCTTGACCCAAGCGGGAATCGCTTAAATGTAGGCAATGATGATTTTAAGCTTACACAGGAAGGGTTCCTCGTTAATGAGAATGGTACGAATTTTGCCCAAATTAATGTTGCCTTTGTTGCCAATCCTAATCAACTTGTAAAAGAAGGAAACGGGCTCCTTCGTTACGAAGGTGGACAAGCTGTTCTTTCTGCAAACGGTAATGCTAATATTTCGTATCAACTAAACCAAGGCTTCATTGAGCGTGCCAACGTTGATACAGCCCAAACAATGACCGATATGATGACTGCATTTCGGGCCTTTGAAGCCAACCAAAGAGTCCTCCAAGCGTACGATCGCAGCATGGAAAAAGCGGTCAATGAGATTGGGAGAATAGGATAATTAGTTTAGAGTTCAGAGTGTAGAGTGTAGAGTTTTGTTGCTTGAAACGCTACGAAGCAATGCCTTAGGACTCTACACTTTACACTTTAAACTCTACACTGTAAAAAAGAGGTGCTCTCATGAATCAATCAATGATAACGGCGTCAGTGACTATGGGCCAGCTGCAAAAGAAATTAGATACAATTTCTAATAATGTTGCAAATGTGAATACAACTGGTTACAAACGTCGTGATGTTCAGTTTCAAGACTTATTATTTCAGCAATTAAATAATCAAGTTGTCGGGACCCAAGAAACTGGGCGCAATACTCCGTTAGGCATACGGATTGGTTCAGGTGCACGTGTCTCCCAGACAAATGTTAGAATGGAACAAGGAGCGTTAATGCAAACAGGACGAGCGTTGGATCTAGCGATTTCTGAACAAGGTGCCTTTTTCGAGGTTTTGCCAACAGAGGCCGGTGGAGAGCGACGTTTTTCTAGAGACGGTGCGTTTTACTTAACTCCAAATGCTACTAATAACGACGAGTTATTCCTTGTTACTGGAGATGGCGATTATGTTATGTCCTCAACTGGTGGACGGATTACGATTCCGGCTAATTACAAGTCGATACTTGTGACGGACAATGGTAGAATTGATGTTTTTTTACATGATGATACTCAGCTAAACGTGGGGCAATTGCAGCTAGTAAAAATTACGAAACCGCAGTTACTTCAAAATAATGGTGATAATTTCTTTTCTTTTCCGAACCTTGATGACTTAGGTTTAACCTTCGCTGATGTGTTTGGTATTGTAGGAAATGGTGGTATTATTCAAGGAACTTTAGAAAGTTCCAACGTTGACCTTGGTAAAGAGCTAAGTGAATTAATTCTTGCACAACGTGCGTATCAATTTAATACACGGTCCATTTCTATGGCTGACCAAATGATGGGATTAGTAAATAATATTAGAGGATAGATATACAAAGTAACCAAAGCAAGTTATGCTTAAGGTGACAATGTATTGTAGCTCGAAAATCTCTATTGAAAAGGTGTATCAAATGACGAAAGAAAACGATAATCAACCTACTGAACAAAAAAATAGACAAGAAGTGAGAGCTCAGAAGGAAGCGAAGAAAAAGCGTAAAAAACGTAAACCAATTCGTTTAATTCCGATCTGGGTTCGCCTCATCATTGTGCTTCTAATTTTTGCTGCAAGTCTTGTGCTTGGGGCGATGTTTGGCTACGGTATTGTTGGCGATGGAGAACCAAAGGATGTTCTTGGTAAAGGTCCTTGGTTAAAAATTCATGAGATCATCTATAAAGATGGAAAGTAAAAAGCTGTGAAAACAAATTTGTTTCACAGTTTTTTTTACAATTTAAGGAAGTGTAAACGTCTAGCTCCAGTGCGCCTAGACCCTCGAGAATAGTGAAAGATCACACTTTTTTTCTCGAAGAACATTTTCTTGTCGGGGCTTAAATGGGCGGCGCTTGCGTTTTCTTATCGCAACTTGTGGAAGGTGTGAAACTTACAAAAATATGATACAATCCTATTATGAGATCTGTTATTAATAGGAGGTACTAAAATGTTAGATATTCAACAAATTAAAGAAATCATTCCTCACCGTTACCCATTTTTATTAGTTGATCGTATTATTGAACTTGATGAAGGTACGCGTGCGGTGGGTATTAAGAATGTAACAGCTAATGAAGAGTTTTTTAATGGTCATTTCCCAGATTACCCAGTAATGCCGGGAGTCCTCATTATCGAAGCACTTGCACAGGTAGGTGCCGTAGCGATGCTAATCAAGGAAGAAAACCGTGGTCGCTTAGCCTTTTTTGCGGGGATTGATGGTTGTCGCTTCAAAGGTCAAGTCAAACCAGGTGATCAACTTCGCCTTGAAGTGGAGATCACGCGTTTACGAGGCTCAATTGGCAAAGGAAAAGGTACAGCTTATGTAGATGGAAAAGTTGTAGCTGAAACTGAGCTTATGTTTGCATTAGGTGAAAAGCAATAGTTAGGAAACATTGTGGCTTTCAAGCTTCGAATGTGCATTACTAGCTATTTTTAAAAAACTGATATCCTCGCTTCAGCGAAGGTATCAGTTTTTTATGTACTTTACACATCGACCTCTAAGTATGTTTGTTCTCCGGCAGTAATTTTTGCCTGACCATTTGTTAGGTTCATCATCCACTCGATAAACACCTCTTCTTCACCGCTCGCTACATAGGTTTGAAGTTCGACTTGATCGAGATAATTAATTTCTTTAAGGAGATAATGTGAACCGCGAATTTCATTTTCCAATTTTCCAAGCCAAGTGTAATCAACCTTTGTATGAAAATTTGCACGAGTCTTCGTTCAACGATTCCGGTTGCATTGAGACCTTCACTGGTTGCACTACCATATGCTCGTATTAAACCACCGGCTCCAAGCTTGATGCCACCAAAATATCGGGTCACAACAACAACGGTATCTTTTAATCGACGCTTTTTCAAAACCTCTAGCATTGGTACACCGGCTGTTCCGTTCGGTTCACCATCATCATTCGCTTTTTGGATATGGTCCTGTTCACCAATGAGGTAGGCCGAACAATTATGGTTCGCATCCCAATGCTTCTTTTTTATCATTTCAATGAATGCCTGAGCGTCAGCTTCTGTAGTGACACGGGTAACATAGGTAATGAACCGCGACTTTTGAATGACAAGCTCATGCTCTCCATATCCTTTAACTGTAAAATAAGCCGTGAGCAACAACTTCACCCCTTTTGATGTTACTAGTTCACTTTTTATTGTAACATAAATATGAAAAAACACCTGCCCCCCCTTAAAACAGCATCTAATTACGTATTTATATGGTAGAATAGAAAACGTGGATCTGCTAGAAAATAAGACAGACGGAATCTAGTTATCAAAAAGTCTGCTACTAAATAGCCAATTTCACATGATATGCACTACGTTTAGCTAGAAATCTAGTAAAGTTTACCTATAAAAATATTAGGTACTTAGTTTCTATTTTCTAATAGGATAGTTATGTACAGTTAAAGTGAGGGACTTTCATGGCGAATAACACAACATTAGACGATATATTAAAAAAAATGGTTGATACTGTAAGTGATAGTAAAGAGCAAGTTTTTGATATAACTGAACAATCACGAAACGAATATTCGCAATTACAAATAGAGCTAGCTGAAGTACAAATGCAGGTTGCGGCTGTTATTAAAAATACGGATCGCACGGAGCTTCATGCACGTTTTGCTCGCAATCGTCTAGCTGAGGTTAGTAAAAATTTTGATAAATTCACTGATGAAGAGGTTCGTACAGCTTACGAACAAGCAAATGATTTTCGTGTTAAGCTCGCGTTACTGAAGCAAGAAGAAAAACAGCTTCGCGAACGTCGTGACACACTTGAGCGCAGGCTCATTGCCATTCAAGATACGATAAAAAAAGCAGAAGCGTTAGTTGGCCAAATAACAGTCGTTTTAAACTATTTAACGAGTGATTTGCAGCAAGTGAACGAAATGGTACAAGGTGCAAAAAAAATCCAAGAGTATGGGTTGCAGATAATCGAAGCGCAGGAAGAAGAACGAAAGCGAGTCTCAAGAGAGATACACGATGGACCAGCACAAATGATGGCCAATGTCTTGCTTCGTTCTGAGCTTGTTGAACGTATTTACCGTGAAAAAGGGATTGAGGACGCGTTGTTAGAAATACGTGACTTGAGGTCGATGGTAAAAAATTCATTATCTGAAGTGAGAAGGATTATATATGATTTGCGCCCAATGGCCCTAGATGATCTTGGGGTAGTCCCGACGCTAACAAAGTATTTAAAAAACTTTCAAGAGCGTACGGGTATAACGATTTCATTCCGAAACTTTGGTAAAGAAGAACGCCTCCCTGCAACACTTGAAATTGCTCTTTTTCGATTTGTCCAAGAAGCTGTTCAAAATGCCTATAAACATGCCAATCCAAATGAAGTTCAAGTCAAAATGGAAATAAAAATGAACAAGGTTCTTTTAGTGGTGAAGGATGATGGCAAAGGCTTCGATCTTAACGAAAAGAAGGAAGGTAGCTTTGGATTACTAGGAATGAAAGAACGGGTCAACATGTTAAAGGGTCAATTATCGATCGACTCCAAAATCAATAGAGGCACAACCATCATGATTGCTATACCAATCCATACATAAATAGGAGGATTTATCTATGATGTACGAGCAAACAGAAAAGACTATAAAGATAATAATTATTGATGATCATCAGCTTTTCCGTGAAGGGGTAAAGCGAATTTTAGCGATGGAAGATAATTTTGATATTATTGCTGAGGGTGATGACGGTGCCAAGGCAATGCAATTGGTCGAGCAATGTCAGCCTGACGTCATTTTAATGGATATTAACATGCCTAAAGTGAACGGTGTCGAGGCAACACGTCAACTGATTGAGGCCTATCCAGGCATTAAAGTACTGATTCTGTCCATTCATGATGATGAAACGTACGTGACACATGTGTTGAAAACAGGAGCTTCTGGCTATTTATTAAAAGAGATGGATGCAGATTCGTTAATTGAAGCTGTCAAAGTAGTGGCTGATGGGGGCGCCTACATTCATCCAAAAGTAACCCATAATTTAATTAACGAATACCGTCGTTTAGCTTCAGATAAAACACAAGAAACAGAAATTGGCTTCCGAGAAGTCGAATACCGACGCCCGTTACATGTTTTAACCCGTCGTGAATGTGAAGTCCTTCAGTTAATGACGGATGGTAAAAGCAATCGTTCAATCGGAGAAATCTTATTTATTAGTGAAAAAACAGTGAAAAACCATGTAAGTAATATTCTCCAAAAAATGAACGTAAATGATCGCACTCAAGCTGTTGTTGAAGCAATTAAAAATGGTTGGGTAATCGTTAGGTAAATGTAGAATGCTTTAAAGTTAATGCTTTGTAGTGCTCACTCAATCAATTCTACATGTCAATGTCGTTTCCTGCCTATTTTGTATGTTAATAAAATTGGACAGGTAGAATAGGTTATTGGTACTATGGTAGTGAATACTATTAATAGATAAGTTAAGCTTGTACAATTTTGTACAAGCTTTTTTAAAGGCTCTTTTCGTAAACTTTGTTGCTTCTTAATCTAAAATAAATTGGAAGAATCCTCAGATGAAGATATCACCCAATGAATTGAGTAAGAAAAGAGCACTACTTACTAAATAAGTAAGAAATCTTATTATTTTTGTGTAAAAATCCGGCTTTTGGGATTTTACGAAAGGAATAATCTACGCGAAAAAATAATCTTTTTAAAAAATATGAATCTAACAAAGTGAGGATATAACGATGAGCAAGATAGCGGTTGTAACTGATAGTACGGCCTACATTCCTAAACATGTAAGGGATGAGCTAGAAATAACGATGGTGCCTTTAAACGTTATTTTTGGTCATGAGTCTTATAAGGAAGAAGTAGAAATTACTGCTGATGATTTTTATGAGATGATGAAAAAAGCAGAAAATCTGCCAACAACATCACAGCCAGCAATTGGTGAACTTGCGATGGAGTTCGAGCGTCTCGCTAAAGACTTTGATCAGGTCATTTCAATTCATCTTTCAAGTGGTATTAGTGGCACTTTTCAATCTGCAGTTGCTGCAGGCAGTATGGTTGAAGGAATTGAAGTGATTCCGTTCGACTCCGAAATAAGTTGTATGCCACAAGGTTTTTACGTTCTTGAGGCAGCGAGGATGGCCAAAGCTGGGAAGACGGCTGAGGAGATCATCAATCGACTTAACGAAATGAAAGAAAATATGCGTGCATATTTCATTGCTGATGATTTAAGTCATCTTCATCGTGGTGGGAGACTAAATGGAGCACAATTAGTTCTTGGTAGTTTGCTTCAAATTAAGCCTGTCCTACACTTTGAAGATAAGAAAATTGTTCCGTTTGAAAAAGTACGGACTGCAAAGAAAGCGTTAAATCGAATTTACGGTCTTATTGAAGAAGATGTACAAAAAGACGCGCCACTTCATATTTCTGTCATTCATGGCAACTGTGAAGAAGAAGCTGTAAAAATTGCTGATCATCTCAAGTTACAGTACCCACACGCGGATATTTGTATTAGTTATTTCGGTCCAGTCATTGGCACACACCTTGGACAAGGTAGCCTTGGGATTGGATGGTATAAAGGATAGTTTAGAGTTTTGAGTGTTGAGTTAAGAGTTAATGTGGGTAATGCTTCGAAGCAATACCCACAAGAATTATAAAAAAAGTAATTTTCCTTAATGTGATCCTTCGAAGCGATACATTAAAACCCAAAACTCAAAAAAATTAAAAGGGTTGAATTAAGAGTTATGAGTTAGCGAAAGCATTGCACCGAAGCGAAGCCCCCAAAAAAACTCAACCCTCAACCCTCAACCCTCAAAACTAAAGAAAGAGGTGCATTGATGAAATTTGTGTTTTATGAGAATTACATCGCTCCAGCTGTTTTGCGGCAATCCGACTTCGTACCTACGGCCATTAGTAGGCTTCCGGACTTTTGTATGCCACCACTTAATTCTACGTATAACTATTCCGAAACACTCCAACAACTTCTAAGCGGTAGAAAACTCCTTTTTCAAGAGATTAACCTTTCAATCGAAATCATTCACGAGCATTATCTACATGGCTTTGTCAGCTACCATAAAGGAATCACTGAAAAAAATGGTTCATATTTTTGCCAGCGCTGTGGCAATCAGAAAAGACACTTATTTGCAAAGCATGCATGTGCAAGGTGCGAAGCAGAATGTGTGTATTGTCGCCACTGTTTGACGATGGGGAAGGTGTCGCAATGCTCACCATTACTTACTTGGACAGGGACGCACGTCCACTATGAAAAACGTAATCGGGCTCTTGAATGGCAAGGAACCTTGTCGCAAGGTCAGCAACACGCATCTGAGAAAATTATTGCAGCGGTCGGTACGGCGAAAAAGTTATTAATTTGGGCGGTTTGCGGTGCTGGAAAAACTGAGATCCTTTTTGAAGGGATGAACAAAGCGATTGAAGAAGGACAAAATGTCGTGATCGCGACACCAAGAAGTGATGTTGTTCATGAACTTACGCCTCGGATAAAAAGTGTCTTTCCACAAATAGCTGTGATCTCGTTATTTGGTGGCAGTGAAGATCGTGGAAAACAAGGGCAGCTTGTGCTAGCAACGACCCACCAACTCCTCAGATACCACGACCACTTTGACTTCGTCGTCATAGATGAAGTAGATGCCTTCCCGTTCTCCTATGACCCGATGCTGAAATTTGCAGCCAAACAAGCGGCTAAGCAAACGGCCACAACGATCCTCTTAACCGCCACTCCTGATAAAAAACTCCAAAAGTCAAAAGATCTCGAGATCGTTAAAATACCGACGCGCTACCATGGCTTTCCGCTTCCGGTTCCTAAGTCCAAATGGATTGGAAACTGGCGTAAGCTGTTAAAAAAAGAGCGGGTGTCAGACACCATCATGGATTGGTTAAAAAACGAATGGTTACTAAACAGCAAGCGTTTCTATTTGTTCCTTCAGTCACCGTCCTCGATCAAATCGTTCCAATCCTTCAAAAAACGTTTCCCCTACTCGATGGCGTTCACGCTGAAGATCCTAATCGCCGCGAAAAAGTTCAAAACTTCCGCCAAAAAGAGCTTCAAATATTAGTGACAACGACGATTTTAGAACGAGGCGTTACGGTTGAAAACGTAGCTGTCGCTGTTTATGGTGCAGATGACGACATTTTTACTGAAAGTGCTCTTGTGCAAATCTCTGGTCGTGTTGGTCGTAGTGCCAGGTTTCCAACGGGTGATATTCACTTTTTTCATTATGGTCAAACAGAGGCGATGCTAGATGCAATTGACCATATTAACTTAATGAATAAGTTGGGAGGTTTTTAACATGTACTGTTTGTGGTGCCATACCGCTTTTATTGAAAAGGTGAGCTGGGAATATGTATTTGGCAGAGCGACAACTCTACCAATCTGTCAGCAATGTAGCGGCAGCTTTAAAGAAATTACAGGGGAGATTTGTGATAAGTGCGGACGCACCTTTAGCGGTGTAGATCCACAGTACCGTCACGGTCAGTTATGTCATGACTGTGTGCGCTGGGGAGACGGAGGATTGGTGAAAAATCGTTCGGTCTTTGTTTACAATTCATTTTTACAGGAAGTAATTGGGAGGTGGAAATATCGAGGGGATGCCGAGCTTGTAAAATTATTTTGGCCAAAGCTTCAAATTCTAGTTAAGCAATTTGAGACGATTGATGCGGTTGTTCCGATTCCACTAAGTCCCGAACGATTATATGAACGAAGCTTTAACCAAGCACAAGCACTTGCTGAAGGGCTACCTTATCCAATTGTTGAAGCGATCATTAGACCTATCGGAGTAACCAAGCAAAGTAAAAAAAGCCGTCAACAACGCTTACACCAAGAAGACCGGTTTCAAATTGGTTTGGTCCCAGCCTCTTTATGCAAAGGGAAATCGCTGTTACTAGTCGATGATATTTACACAACAGGAGCGACGCTGTATTCAGCAGCAGCTATTTTAAAACAACACGGGGCAGCAGCTGTTTATTCAATTACTGTTGCTAGAGGGTGACCAAAAAAATTTCCCAATAGCCTAATTAAAAGTAGATGCCAGTCCGATATAATAAGTATAAGCAGTATTGGATGGGGGGAAGCGGTTATGCCAGAATTACTAAATTGTCCGCGTTGCAATAAGATTTTTGTGAAAGCATTTCGAGAGGTCTGTAATAATTGTCACCAACAAGAAGAAGATGATTTTCAAAAAGTCTATCATTACGTAAGAAAAAAAGATAATCGAAGGGCAACAATTCATGAGGTAGAAGAGGCAACAGGTGTTGAAAAAGAATTCATTTATAAGTTTATCAAACAAGGAAGAATATCTTTACATAGTTTTCCTAATCTCGCATACCCATGTGAGTCTTGTGGCACAATGATTCGTGAAGGACGAATTTGTAGCGATTGTAGAGGCAACATCACAGATGGTTTAGAGCGTTTAGACATTGAAAAAACATTCGCAGAACGTAACAAGCGTGAGGAAAACAGTAAAATCACCACCTACCATTCAGTAAATAACAGATTTGATCGTAACCGTTAGCCTTTGTTAACGGTTATTTTTAAAGTAATTATTTATTTGAAAATCTAAACAAATTAGCGATCTTGCCGATATTATTAAAAAAGTAAATCAAAAGAGGTGAAACTCAATGAAAATTAATCCGTACGGAAATCTGCAAAATATTTACCGGAAGCAACTGGATAAACTACAACCTAAGGGAGAAGTAACCAAAAAACGCGATCAGTTAGAAATTTCTCCACAAGCAAAACTGCTGCAGCAGGAAACGAGAATTACAACGGAACGAAAAGAAAAAATTGAGCAGTTAAAGGCGCAGGTTCAGTCAGGAGAATACAAAGTAAACTCCCAGGAAGTGGCGAAAAAGTTTTACGAGTTTTGGAATGAATAGAAGTAGAGGTGAAATAGATGTCTGCCCAACTCATTATTGAATGTTTAAAAAAACTAGATCAAGTTCATCAATCCTTTCATGAACTTGCCAAAGAAAAAACCAATGTCATTATTAAGGGTGACATCTCTCACTTCCGGATGATCCTTCAAAAAGAAACGTCCCAATTAAAAAAGCTACAGCAATTAGAACAAGAACGGTCTAGGTTAGTTCGATATTTTCTAAACGGCAAGGGATTGGCAATAGAAAGCGGAACGATCACGGAGCTCCTTCCCTATATTTCAGATATGGAAAAAAAGGAGTTATTAGAGTTGCAGAAAAGATTAGTGGCCGAAATTCAAAGCTTAAAGCAAACAAATGATTTAAATCAGCAGCTAATCCAAGATTCGTTACGGTTTGTGAACCTATCCCTTGATGTCTTGCAACCTGAACTTGAGACTGGGAATTATAACAGAGTGAAAAATAACGAGTCTGAGCCGCTCGGACGTTCATTATTTGACTCAAAAGCATAAAAAGAGAGAAACGGAGGGGTTCAAATGCGGTCAACCTTTCAGGGACTAGAAACGGCTCGACGTGCCCTTTATACGTCACAAACTGCATTACATACGACAGGACATAACATTGCAAATGCCAATACACCAGGATTTTCCAGACAACGAGTGAATCTAACAACGACAACCCCGTTTCCAGGAGTTGGTTTTAATAGACCAGGAATTCCAGGGCAGATTGGTACGGGGGTTCAGGCAGGCTCAATTCAAAGAATTAGAGAAGGATTTCTTGATTTGCAATTCCGTAATGAAACAAGTAAATTTGGATATTGGGATACAAAGCATACGGCTTTAGAGAAGATGGAAGATATTATGAATGAGCCAAGTGAAAAAGGCTTAGCAAATACACTCGATAAATTTTGGACATCATTGCAAGACTTATCAGTTCACCCTGAAGATTCAGGGGCTAGATCGGTTGTACGGCAAAGAGGAATGGCATTAGCTGAAACCTTTAATTATACAGCCAACTCCTTAGTTGCTATTCAGCGTGACTTAAAGTCGCAGATTGATATAACGATAAAAGATATTAATTCAATCGCAAAGCAAATTAATTCAATAAACAAACAAATAGCTGGAATTGAGCCACATGGTTATCTACCGAATGACCTTTACGATGAACGAGACTTATTAGTCGACCAACTGTCACAGTTAGTTAACATCAAAGTCGAGCCAGTTAGAAGTGATGGACTAGCACTAGAGATAGCAGAAGGTAAGTATACGATTAAACTTATTGACGACAATGGGCAGGAACTCGGCATAACTCTGGTTGATGGCAGAGATTTAACACATAATGAAGTTCAAGTTACTTATGACCAGGATACTGGTCTAGTGGATAAAATAAAATTTGGCCCTGAAAAGTTGGAAACAGGTGTTAATAGAGTGGTTTCTGAACTCAACTTTGAAGACTTTACAGCGATTGGAAAATTGCAAGCAAATTTAGAAGTCCATGGTTACCTTGGAAAAGACGGCTCAGAACAAGGCGTTTATCCAAAAATGCTGCAAGAGTTAGATCAAATGGCATACACCTTTGTTCAGGAGTTTAATAGAGTTCATAACGAGGGTTGGACCTTAAATGATGTAAAAAATGGAAACAAAGGTGCCTCAGTTGATTTTTTCACGTATAAAGATTTTCAACCAACCTCTAATAATATCAAGGGTGCAGCTTTAAAACTTATGGTCTCAGATGATATTATTCGAGAATTAGATAACATAGCGGCGTCATTAGGTGGATTTTCTGGAGATGGAGCCAATGCCTTAGCCTTAGCAAACGTGAAAGATGCCTTACTTGACTTTGGTGGAACAACCACAACCGTGCAAAGCTTTTATCAAGGTGTCATCGGTGAAATGGCAGTTAACACAAACGAAGCAGCCAGGATGGTTTATAACACAGAAACATTAAGACTGTCGATTAACCAACGCCGTGAAAGTGTAAGTGGCGTTTCCTTAGACGAAGAAATGACAAATTTAATTCAATTCCAACATGCCTATAATGCAGCGGCGAGAACCATAACCCTCGTTGACGAAATGCTAGATAGGATTATCAATGGCATGGGTACGGCGGGGAGATAATTGGTAGTTATGAGTTTTGAGTTGTTTCAGTGATGCTTCGAAGTGCATCCCTGAAAAGCTTTCATTAACTCATACCTCAAAACTCAACACTTTAAAAAAGTAGGTGAAAGATATGAGAATTACGCAAACGATGTTATCGAATAATACCCTTCGACATATGTCAAATAGCTACCAAAAGCTAGGGAAGATTCAAGATCAATTAGCGACGGGGAAGAAAATTACACGGGCCTCTCAAGACCCTGTTGTTGCTATGAATGGTATGCGCTATCGCTCACAGGTAACTGAAATAGAACAATTTAACCGAAACCTATCAGAAACGTACAATTGGATGGATACGGCAGATTCTTCATTAGACAAAGTTACCCTGACACTTCAGCGGATCAGAGAGCTTACAGTCCAAGCAACGAATGATAGTTATGAAGATACGCAACGAGAGAACATTCGTAAAGAGATCACGCAATTACGGGAGCACCTCATGGCCCTCGCAAATACAAAAGCAAATAATAAATATATCTTTAATGGGACCAATACGATTAATCCACCGGTTGATGAGAAGCAGATGAATGCAGCCCTAGCGGAGGCCCTTGCTACTGGAGTTGTTCCGCCGCTAGCTGATGCTGTTTCAAAGAATGGTGAAGCGGTTCAATTTGAACTGTTAAAAGGAGTGAATGTCGGTGTAAATATTAACCCGACAAATGTTTTTTCTGAAAAATTCTTCAGTGATATTATTTCTTTAGAAAAAACGCTCGGGAACCCAAACTCTAAAGCTACTGACATTGAAGGGTTTATTGACCTAGTCGCAAATCATATCGATAGTGTTGTCAATGAACGTGCAGAGTTGGGGGCCCGTGTAAATCGAGTTGAAATGATTGAAGACCGAATTATGGAGCAAGAAGTGATTGCTAGACGGATACTTTCAAATAATGAAGACGCCGATATGGAAAAAGTCATTATTGATCTTGTTTCACAAGAAAGTGTACATCGTGCGGCTCTCTCAGCTGGGGCAAGAATTATCCAGCCATCGTTGTTAGACTTTTTACGTTAGGCTCTTTTCTTAAAAAATGTAGCTTTTTTAACCTAAAATAATCGAAAAAAAACGTAGATGAAGATATCACCCAATAGTTAAGTAAGAAAAGAGTACTACTTACTAAATAAGTGGTGGATTCTTAGTATTTTGTGTAAAAATCCGGCTTTTGGGATTTTTACGAAAGCAACAAACTTTGCGAAAATAGCCTTACGGTAAACTCAAACAATATTAAAAGGGGGCGGTTTTAATGCAACTACCAACGATAGCAATCCAATCAGTACGTGGACAAACTGGTATGCACTCACAGCGCCCCCATATCGAAATAAAGCAAGCCAGTGCAGTACTTTCAATAAACCAAGAACATGCCAGTATCCAAATGAATACTCAACCAGCAAAGCTTAGCATCGACCAAACACAAGCTTTTGCTTCAGCGAATCTTAAGCATGTCTACCAGTTGAATAAAGAATTTGCAGCCAAAGCAATGAGTAACGCAAGTCAGGTGACAGCGAAATACGCCAGAGAAGGCGACCAACTTATGAAAATTGAAAATGGTGGCAATGTCATTCCTCACCTTGCAAAAGTAAATAGTGTTCTTTTCCCGGAGAAGCAGGCCACCGTCGGCCAGATGCCGGGTCCGTTTCAAGTAAAAATTCACTTTCAACCTAGCAAAACGAGCGTTCAAGTCAAAGGTGGCATAGCTGATATCCAGGTGCAAAGACATGAGCCTACGATACAACATCGTCCTTGGCAAACGAACATCTACTTACAACAAAAACAAAGCATATCCTTTCAAGCTGTCGGTGTTCAGGTAAATCAACAGCTTTAGAGGCTGCCCAAAAAGTGTCTGAAACCACGCGGATCCGACTAAATATTGACGTACAGATTTATCATATGTCTATATTCGGTGCCTAGCGGTGTCTGACACTTTGTTTTGGGACAGCCTCTATTTTATATATTGATGTCAGGTATCTATTTTTAATTAAAGCTCTGAAGTAGTACAATAAAGCTAGAATATAGATAAAGTGGTGATAACTCGTGATAATAAAAACAAAGTATTTAGGTGAAGTAGAGATAAATGAAGAGAGTATAATCAAATTTGAAAATGGAATTCCAAGCTTTTTAGACGAAAAGCAGTTTGTTTTACTGCCGTTCGGCCAAGAAACACCGCTATACATCTTGCAATCAGTCATTACCCCTGAATTAGGATTTGTCTGTGTCTCACCATTTCAATTTTTCCCTGATTACCAAGTCAAGCTTTCAGACTCAAACCTTGAAGCATTAGTGATTGAAAAAGAAGAGGACGTTGCCTTGTATGTGATCTTAACCGTCCAAGACCCGTTTACCGATACAACTGCAAACCTTCAAGGACCAATCGTTATTAATACGAAAAAGCAAAAAGCAAAACAAATTCTATTAAGTGAAACAAACTATCGAACCAAGCATTTATTAATGCCACAAACTGTTGGGCAGGAGGGATAACGATGCTCGTCTTAACCCGGAAAAAAGACCAATCGATTATGATCGGCGACGATATTGAAATTACCATCTTAGCAGTTGATGGTGACCAAATTAAACTTGGCATTAACGCACCAAGAAACATTGAGATCCACCGCAAAGAGATTTTCCTAGCCATCCAAGACGAGAACAATAAGGCAGCAAATACTTCCATGAACCTGTTGCAGCAGTTGACGAATAACTTTCAGAGACAAGAAAAATAAGTAAATCACATGCAGAGACTTGGGCTCTGTTTTTTGTATAAAGCAAGAAGAGTCATAGTTCTACATATTTTTATAACTAATCTCTATGATTTTACAAAAAATATAAAAAAATTGTAGAAATTAAGAAAAAACTATTAAACATTCATATAATACCTCCGATATAAACAATGTAGAATTGAAAATGAGTAGATTGGCGGCCGACCTTCCACCCATCTCAATTCAAATACTTTCCAACCACAAGGACGTGGGCGGACAAACCAAACTCAAGGAGGAATTATTTATGATTATCAACAATAACATTTCAGCATTAAACAACCACCGTCAGATGGGTATGAACCAGGCTGCTGGTCAAAAATCTATGGAGAAGTTATCTTCAGGTCTTCGTATTAACAAAGCTGGTGATGATGCAGCAGGTTTAGCAATCTCTGAGAAAATGAGAGGGCAAATTCGCGGCTTAGACCAAGCATCTCGTAACGCTCAAGATGGTATCTCTTTGATTCAAACAGCTGAAGGTGCGTTAAACGAAACTCATTCTATCCTTCAACGTATGCGTGAATTAGCAGTACAAGCATCAAATGATACAAACACTGATGCAGATCGTGGAGAACTTCAAAAAGAAGTTAACCAGTTAATCTCGGAAATTGATCGTATTGCTAATAATACAGAGTTCAATACAAAGACTCTTATGAATGGTAGTTTCGATAGTACCGCATTAACTTTCCACATTGGAGCAAATATTGATCAAAATATTGCATTGACAATTGCTGATATGAGCTCTGCTGGTGTGCTATCTCAATTATCAGGTTTAGGAATCACTTCTCAAGGTGATGCTAATGACGCAATTTCAGCTATTAATGCTGCGATTGAAAGAGTTTCTGCTGAAAGATCTAAACTAGGCGCTTACCAAAATCGCCTTGATCATACAATTTCGAATCTTGGTAATTCAGCTGAAAATCTTCAAGCTGCTGAATCTAGAATTAGAGATGTAGACATGGCACGTGAAGTAATGAGTATGACGAAGAGTAATATTCTTTCTCAAGCATCACAAGCAATGCTTGCACAAGCGAACCAAGCACCACAAGCAGTACTTCAACTATTAGGTTAAGGACTTTAAAGTGCCTCCTTCAGAACTTTGAAGGGGGCACTTTTATATTATTATGTTGTTTTATATAGTAATTGACTACCTATTATCTAAAGCAACATAAATTTAAGGAGAAAAAATGGAAAAATTTCTAAGTTTATGTATGATAGTTAAAAATGAGGAAAGAACATTAGATCGTTGTTTAAGTTCAGTTAAGGATGTAGTTGATGAAATAATAATAGTAGATACAGGTTCTATTGATAGGACGTTAGAAATAGCGAATAGATATGTACAAAGAGTATATGAGTATGAATGGAATAATAGCTTCTCAGATGCAAGAAATTTTGCACAATCTAAGGCTTCTGGCAAATGGATTCTTGTTTTAGATGCTGATGAGTTTGTAGACACTGATAATTTAAAATTAGCCATTGATGAGCTAAAGGAAAGTAAAAGTTCTGCTGAGGCCTTTCAAGTTAAAATTTACAATTTTACTGGAAAGTATGGCGAACGAATTATACAGCATAAAAGCATTAGATTATATAGAAATAGTTCTTCTATTAAATATTATAGACTAATACATGAACAATTAAAAAAAGTAACTGGTGATTTAGAAGTTGGTTCTATTAACCTAACTCTTTATCACTCAGGTTATCTGAATAGCACAATGAAAGAAAAAAACAAATCAGAAAGAAATACACATTTACTAGATAATGAAATCGTATTGTCTGGGAATTCAGCTTTTGATTATTTTAATTTAGGAAATGAATACTTGGTTACTAATGAAACTGAAAAAGCATTGGAGGCATTTGTTAATGGATACAACAAAAAAATAAGCTTTAACATTAGCTGGATACCGTTCTGTTTGGTCCAAATAGTTAATTGTTTGATTAGTTTGCAAAGATATGAAGAAGCCTTAAGGGTAATTGCTGATGCTGAAAATATCTTTCCCGCTTCACCTGATTTTAAGGTTTTTAAGGCAAATATCTATTTGAGTCAGCATCGTTATACGGATGCGCTAGAAGTTTTGGTTTCTACTATAGAAACTCATGGAGATGATAATCATTGTATAGTAAGTATAGACTATAGAGAATATTATCCGCATTTATTGCTGGGGAAAGTTTACAAAAAACAAAACGAATTAAGTAATGCAGTATTTCATTTTAGTAAAGCATACTCTTTTAATAAAAGTAAAGAAGCGTTAAGTGAACTACTAAATATTTTATATAAAAACGAATCCGAAAGTGACATAAAGCACTTTATAGATACTAATATTGATATCTCAACTACTGATGATTTAATTAATATGGTATTAATATTAATATCTATTCATGATACGGTTATTGTGAAAGAGTATATTGAAAAGGTTAATGAACCAATACTTGTTAAAGGACTTAATTTAAGAATAGCCTTATACGAAAACAATATTCCGACGATTAAAGAATTAATGTTGGTAATTTCTAATAATGAGCTGATCGAGCTGATTAAAAGACAAATAATTGATTTCTATGATGTGATAGTCATCTATTTTATACTCGGAGATGGTATTATCACCATTTTGAGAGATTTATCTTATACACTATTAGGTGGAGATAAATCTTTTATAGAAAGATTACTATCTGGAAGCAACTTAATAAATGAGACTGATAAAAAACATTATTTAGTTTTATTTGAAAGGTTATTAAAATATAAGTTTGACTCAATATTGAATAAGTTTTTAGAATGGAGGTACTCCTTAGGATCCGATATTAATATCGATATAGGAGATATTTTATATAAATATGGTTGCAAAGATTTGGCTATTAATTCATATAAACAAGTAATTAATACAAGCTTTTTATCTGAAAACTCTTTTGCTAATATCTGTAAGTACTATAAAGACCAACAAAATTTTACCCAAGCACTTAAGGTTGCTAGTGAAGCACTTAAATTAAATAAATATGACTTTAGGATAATAACAGACTTTATTGAAATTTTCATGAGCCATCAAAATTACCAAGGTGTTATTGATACAATTGATTTTGGGTTAGAAAATTATAAAAATAGTAATTACTTGAAAAAGAAACTGGAGTTACTCTTTTCTATTCTTATAACTAATCAAGAGCAAAGTTTAGCTCTAAATTTAGTGAATGTTTTATCTAAACACTTTGGGGAAGATGCACATAGTATAACAATGAAGTCAATTGTTGAAATGTTAACTGGTAATATAGACGTTGCAGAGAATATATTAAATAACGGATTGGAAAGATTTCCTCGGAATTACGATATTTTATACAACCTACATTACTTACATGAAATGCAAGGTAGACACAATGAGTCGGATGAAACACTAAAGTTATTAAACGAATGCTTGAATACGATGAGATATTTAAATCCAGACATTAGTGTTCAAGACTTTTTTAAACTATTAGATGAAAAGGGAATTAAGTATGTAGTTTTAAGATGGTATGATGAATTATTATATTCTACAGCGGAAATCAAAGATGTTGATATACTAGTTGATGATAAAGATGTCTATAAGTTAAGCAAATATTTTCTGCCTTATTACAAAGAAGGTGCAATACCATTCGATGTATATACACCTACACCAACACCTAATAATCATTTTGCTGGTTTACCTTACTATCCAAGAAATTTAGCAGATCAAATACTACGCCAAAGGGAAAAGTTAGACATAATATATGTGCCTAGTAATGAAGATTATATGTTTAGTTTAATTTACCATGCACTATACCATAAAGCAGAAAATTCTGGGCTAGATGGCAAAGTATCAAATAATAATAAGTATTATCGTAAAATTAAACAATTTTTGACGATTATAAACTTAATAAAGAAATTACGTTAAAACAGTTACATCATTTCTTATCTGAAAATAATTGGTCCCCTTCTCTTGATCTACTTAGAAAGTATAGTATTTTGCTTAATAGTGATTTTCTGAAAAGTGTTGCACAATCTACCCATTTTGAAAGGGAGTTCAAAAGTGAACTGTCAATCTATTTTATTAGAGAGTGGATAACGAACAAGGGTTATAGTAATTTAATTATTGATAACTTGAAGAAGTACGGCTATGAAATACTATTAACTAAAGATTTAAATGATGAGGTACAAGATACAGCTACAAGAGAAATAAGGGGTGGTAACTGGAATGAAGGAGTGATTTATGAAACGGGCGGTAAGCCAGTTACTATGTTAGTCCTATTAGATCTTAACGTAACTCCAGTGCCAGAAGAAAGAAAGAAACAATACCCTTTTGTTAAAAATGGTAACTTCTTTAAAAAAGAACTAATAAGAAGAGATATAAATGCACTTCTTAGTAAAGAAAACATGACCAATCCTGTACATTCCAGTGACGATGAACTAGAGGCAATGGAGTATATTAAACTTTTAATCCCAGAAGAAGTTGAGAAAATAATTAATAAGAAAGTTCGTTTAATAGAAAGATATCATTCAGACGAACACAGGGTTATTAAACAGTTTAATGGTTATAATTTAAGAGCTAAAACGGAGCTTATAGAATATGAAGGTGAATTTGCAGTTAAGAAGACATTTAGAGAAAGTCAAAAGAAATTTATGTTAAACGAAATTTATGCCTCAGAAGTCTTGAGCAAAAAATGTAATTTGATACCACCATTACTAGCTAAAGGTGAAAACTATATTATATTTCCGTATTATAAAAATGAGATTGATAATGAACAATCTAAAAGAAGTATACTTTCACAGAAGATAAAGGAAATCGCTAATTTTCTAAAGTTTTTGTATGATGAAGGTTTTGCTCATTTAGATTTCCACCCTGGCAACATAATTTATACTAAAGAAAATGGATTAAAAGTTATTGATTTTGAATACTTATTTAGTTATAGTAAGAAACCAGGTTGTCTTCTACAATCTTATGATGTCATTGGTCCACCTAAAGAATTCAAGGGTGATAAACCAGTTTATACAAAATACGCTTCTGAATCAAGTTTGTATGATTACTATAATATTTTATGGGAACAAACAGTTGGTAAGAAGTTAACTGAAATAGTTAAACATGAAGTATAAGATATATTCAACGAGGCAATTTTACTGATAAAGAACAACATTTTCTTCTCAAGCAATGCTTGCACAAGCAAACCAAGCTCCACAAGCTGTACTTCAATTACTTGGGTAATTAGTTGGTTAGTGGTTAGTTGGATAGGAAAACTACAAAACCATACAAACAGGGAGGCTCTAGTTATGCTAGGGTCTCTTTGTTTATTAGAATTTAATGGATGTATGTATGGAATTGATTAGTGGTTATTTATTACAGCAATTTCAAAGAGATTTTGATGACTTTAAAATGAGTCTTATGAAAAAATACAAAGGTAGGAACCCTTCCACAATCGTTGATTACACTGAAAATCATTTGCCTGAGACATTATTTAATTTGAGATTAATTGATACTCCCAAAGAGAAACTTTAAGTAATCTTCTTAATGATGCTAATGAGTATATTGAAAGGGGAGTTTTACAGAAAGAAAACAGAGTAACCTTCTTTCGAAACTAGAGAGTTTATGGGGACACCTTTCAGAGATTTAGATCTTCTTTCACTTTCGAATAAGTTGAGAAGTAGATTGTTCCCCGAATGCATACCTTTAGAGGCTGGTGTGTAACTAAGTGACAGTACATTCCAGTAATAAACCAACATTCAACCATATATTATATATAGGAATGTAAGTTCATTTAATGTGCACTAGTTGTTCAGGAATGAGCCGAGCCGTAAGCCTTTACTTCCACTGCGGGAGTAAAGGCTATTGCTATTTTTGGAGGAATTTAAAAAATGAGAAAGTATGATTACCCGAAACAGTTACAATTGCCATTGGTTAATGTAGTGAAGGAAGGGAAGACACAGCCATCGAAACTAGCATCCACTACAAAGACAGGAAAGTAAAGTCACCAGAGGATGCTTACAATCTACTAAAACCAATGATGATTGATGCAGACCGTGAGCAGTTCATCGTCGTTTGCTTAGACACGAAAAACCAACCAACAGCAATCAATGTTTGTCATGTTGGAAGTCTTAATTCTGCCATCCTTCGATTAGTCTAGGAAGCAATCACGTAGTATCATGGTGAAATTGGCGAGTAGTACTAAACAACACTCCTAATTACTCTTGGAGTAAAAGAGAAAAGATGGTCAAGATGTTAGAAAGGCTCTAGTTAGGCTATAGTCTCTTTTCCATTTTAATAAAAGCTTCTAAAATATTATTTTCCATATCTTACAATAAAACGCCGGTTGCAGCTGTTGCTATCGCAAACAAAGCCAAGCACACAACTCTTGGACTTTTAATGGATACTTCCGCTTAAAAAACATGTGAAGTACTAAACAATTAGGTAAAAAGTAATGAATAGTATAAGAATTTGAAATTTATTTTATAAAAGCATACTCCTAACCGATATAATAGTATATAAGAGTACTGATAAATCAAGGAGGAGCTCACATGGATGTGAAATCTTTATCTATTAAAGGGAACTATGATTTTAATGTTAATAGTACAAAAAAAGATCCTGACGTTAAAATGTTACTGAATTGATTAATCAACGGCTTACAGAGAAGCGGGAAGTTCTCCACGCTGAAAATGCCAAAGAAATATCTAGGATAGATCTAGAGAAAAATATTGAAAATGTTAATAAGTTTCTAGAAACAAGCTTTACTTCTTTAAAATTTCAAGTTCATGAAGACCTAGATCGTATTTTTGTGGAAATTGTTGATCAAATAACGCAGGAGGTAGTTAGGGAAATACCGCCAAAGGAATTCCTTGATATGATCTCTTCAATGCTAGAGCATGTAGGTTTAATTGTAGATAAGCGAGTTTAATAGTAGGAAAAAGGGTGCGTAGTTATGAATTACGTACTTTTTTTGAGGAGTAATTTAAGATAAATGAATTTTCCCCTAAAAAAAATGTCGTTTTAACCGATATAATGTCAAGATGATAGTTTTCGGAAAATGAGGTGCAAGAAATGAGAATTGGTGGTCTCGCTTCAGGAATGGATACTGACCAAATGATCAAGGATTTAATGCGCGTTCAGCGCTTACCAATGGACAAGCTTACTCAAAGGAAGCAAACGATTGAATGGCAACGGGACGCCTATCGTAGTATCAATACCCAAATGGCGAAGTATAATACAAATATTTTTGATACCATTATGCGTTCAGCAAATATGTCAGCGAAAACAGTAACATCCTCAAATAGTTCTCGTATTACGGCAACAGCTACAGCCGCAGCTGCAAATAGCTCGTTTACGATAAAGGAAGTAAAACAGCTAGCTACAGCTGCAACAAACGTAAGCCAAGGGGCTATTTCTGCAGATCCAACTGTGAAGATTGATCCGACGCAAACATTACAGTCCCAGTACCCTGAGGAGAATGTAGGAGATTTCGGATGGAAAAAAGGTAAAATTCAAAATGAAAGTTTAACACTGACTGAAAAACAAAGCATGATTAATTTACAAAATACTGACTTTGTTGAAAATCAAGCAGATTTACTAGCGTCAACAATTGTAAAGGTCAACGGAAAGCAGTTTGAAGTAGTTACTACTAAAGATGGTTTAAAAGATAATCAAGTATATTTTAATATGGTAGATAAGAAAATGGAATTTAGTAAAGACTTGGAAATTGGGGCAAAAGTCTCTGTAACGTACGCGACGAAGTCAGAAACAGAAAAGTACTTTACTTCTTCCATCACGACCTTCAATACCAGTGGAGTGCCACAAGTTGAAAAGTTTACATTTCAAGGAGATAAAACTTTAAACCAAGTAATCCAAGAAATCAATAGTTCACCTGCTGGTGTTAGCATGTTTTATGATTCCTTTACGGATAGAGTAACGGTGCAACGTAAGGAGACAGGTAATCATAATCCAGGAGGTCAAGAAATGATCTTTGAGGGTAGCTTCTTCACAAACGTTCTTAAGTTAAATACAAGTGAAGAAAAGGGCGGGGATAATGCCAAGTTCACGATCAACGGTCTTGAAACCGAACGCCCAACAAACAACTTTACAATCAACGGTGTTACCATCACCCTTAAAGAAGCATTTACTGACAGTCCTGTTACCTTAAATGTGAATACAAATACAGATAAAATCTTTGATACAATTAAAGGCTTTGTTGATGAATATAATGAGTTACTTGCGACGATTAATGGCAAGCTTAAAGAAGAGCGGTACCGCGATTTTCGCCCATTGACTGATGAGCAAAAAGAGGCGATGTCTGAAAAGGATATCGAGAAGTGGGAAGAGAAAGCGATGAGTGGTATGCTTCGCAATGACCAAACACTCTCAAATGCATTAGATCGAATGCGATCAGCGATGTACAGTCCGGTCTCATTATCTGGGGATAACCCGACATTTAAACAGTTAGCTGAGCTTGGGATTACTACTTCTAGAGACTTTATGGAGCGAGGGAAGCTTGAAATAGATGAGGCTAAGCTACGCGCGGCAATCGAAAAAGATCCAGATGGAGTTTTTCGGATCTTTAATGCTGACGGCCCAACGTCTGCTGAAAAAGGGCTTGCGCGCCGGATGCGTGAAAACTTAGCAGGAGCAATGGATCAAGTTGCAGAGCGGGCAGGAGGTAGTAGGGGGAAAAACCTGAACCACCAATTTACCTTAGGAAGAAATATTACAGATATCGATCGGCAAATTTCAAACTTTGAGCGACGGTTAAAGCAAATTGAGGATCGCTACTGGAAGCAGTTTTCAGCGATGGAAAAAGCAATGCAGCAAGCCAACTCTCAGGCTGAAACGATGTTTGCCCAATTATTTGGCGGTCAATAGATTTTTAAATTAGTAGGAGGGTTACGATGTCTATACCAAATCCATATGCGACAGCATATAAGAACAATACAACAGCAACAGCTTCGCCAGGTGAGTTAACATTAATGCTTTATAATGGTTGCCTGAAGTTCATCAAACAAACACGAATGGCAATTGAAAAAGGCGATATTCAAGCGAAAAATACGAATATCATTAAAGCACAAAACATTATCAGAGAGCTTATGGTTACATTAAAAACAGATAATGAAATTGGTAAAGAAATGATGCGGATGTACGATTTCATCCTTGGTCGTCTAATTGATGCTAATACGAAAAGCGATCTTGTCGCTTTAGCAGAAGCGGAACAGTTTGTCGTAGAATTCCGTGATACCTGGAAGCAAGTTGTTCAACTTGATCGTCAAAAGCGCCATGGTCAAGGTGGCAAGGCCTAGTGGTCACTGTAAATGAGCTTTACATAGTGACGAGAAATTTAGTAGAACAGCTGAATACTCCGTTTCCAAAGGAAGTTCGGGAGTCTTATATTGAGAGAGTAGAAGTTCTCTTAGCAAAAAGACAAGATCTCATTAACCACTATGAGGGTAAACCGACTATAGATGAACTAGAGCAAGCGAAACAAATCATTCAGTGGAATAACGCGATCGAAAAGTTATTAAAAAACTACTTAGAGACGATCAAAGTTGATCTGAACAAACTAAAGCAACAAAAGGAAACAGGAAAGAGATACGAAAATCCATATGTGGACCAGACCGATGGATATTTTATTGATAAGAAAAACTAAATGTAAATTTATAGACACAAATAGGCAGAGTAACTATGTAGTACCTAGTTATTCTGCCTTTTTTGTTACAGAGCCAAGTTACTTGGAGATAGCAACACTGGTAATATTATTCAAAAAAAACAATTTTACGGTGTCTGAGTATTAAAAAAATAGTGGAAATATAGTAGAATAATAGCTATAGTATAAATAAGATTAATAGGGCTATTTTACTCAGAAATTGTATCACGGTTAAACATGCCGAAAATTTCGTAACCGTTATCATAATTTACTAGGCGGTTAAAAACGGCAAGTTTGATAGAGGCACGATGGATGCAGCCTAAAAGAATAACGAAAAGTTGAGGTGTAGCTTCTTGTTTCAGACTATTAGGAATATTTACAAGGTGGGAGATTTAAGAAATAAGATTATTTTACCTTACTCATGTTAGTGATTTTCCGTATTGGAGCGTTTATTCCAGTACCAGGTGCAAACCCTGATGTACTTCAGTTTCAAGATCAAATGAATGCCTTTGGATTTTTAAATACGTTCGGTGGTGGAGCGTTAGAGAATTTTTCGATTTTTGCTATGGGAATTATGCCTTATATTACTGCTTCAATCATTGTTCAGCTTTTACAGATGGATGTTGTTCCGAAATTTACTGAGTGGGCTAAAGAAGGTGAGAGTGGTCGTCGTAAATTAGCGCAGTTTACGCGTTACGGTACAATTGTTCTAGGCTTTATTCAAGCTATTGGGATGTCAATTGGATTTAATCGTTTAATGCCAGGGTTAATTCCTAACCCAAGCGTTGGTAAATATATTTTTATTGCATTAGTTTTAACAGCTGGTACAGCATTCTTAATGTGGTTAGGTGAGCAAATTACCGCCAAAGGCGTTGGTAATGGTATCTCAATCCTGATTTTTGCGGGTATCGCATCAGCGATTCCTAATGCAGTGAACCAAGTGTACGCGACTCAATTAGAAGGAGTCGGCGATCAATTATTTCTTAATATTGTTAAAGTGGTCTTATTAGTTCTCATTATTTTAGCGATCGTTGTTGGTGTTATCTTTGTTCAACAAGCATTACGTAAAATTCCAGTTCAATACGCAAAAAAAATCGTCGCAGGACGTCCACAAGGTGGAGGTGCTACACATCTACCGTTAAAGGTTAATGCGCGGCAGGGGTTATTCCAGTCATCTTTGCAATGTCGTTATTTATTTTCCCGCCAACGGTTGCTGGCTTTATCGGAGATGGTAACGTTGTGGCAGCTTGGATTACCCAAAACTTTACGTACCAAAAACCGCTTGGAGCGGCAATGTATGCAGCGTTGATCATTGGGTTTACGTACTTCTACACATTCATTCAAGTTAACCCTGAAAAAATGGCAGAAAACCTGAAAAAGCAAGGTGGCTATATACCAGGAATTCGTCCAGGGAAAACAACGCAGGCGTACTTAACGAGAATTTTATATCGTTTAACGTTTGTCGGAGCGTTATTCTTAGCAGTCATTTCTTTAATCCCGGTAGTATTCACAGTCTTGATGAAGCTCCCACCAGCTGTACAAATTGGTGGAACTGGTCTACTAATTGTTGTCGGTGTAGCTCTTGACACCATGAAACAAATTGAAGGTCATTTAATCAAGCGTCACTATAAAGGATTTATCAAGAAGACTTCATAATCATAAAAAGGTGTCTGACACCATAAAAAGACAAAAACAGCAAAAAGTCCACTTCATGTGGACTTTTTGCTGTTTTCATGTAAGGAAAGTTTGGTAGTGACTTACTATTGGCCGAGAATTAGACTCATCAATTCCTTAAGCTTTTCTTGTTTGGTTGAGTCATATTGCTCCTTGAATTTTAAGGCTTTGTCAGGAGAAAAACCGTAGTGAACAAGCTCCTTTTCCACCTGTGCATATGTTTCAGCAAATTCAGTGTCAATGTTACTTTCTATTTGTTTAAGTTTTGGATAATAGGTTCGGTAGAAGTTTAAATAGGAGATCGATTCACCATTTGCTTTTTTTGTTGAGTAATCCTCTATGATGACACCAATAAGGTTTGTGATTTCCTGTAATGCTTGGTGCTGAAGCTGTTCAAATTGAGCAACATAAGGTTCTTTAATTTGGGCACTAGAGACGAAAACTGCTTCTTCATTATGTAGCTCTAAATGCTCGATATTGCCACTTAGAAACTCGTAAGGTATTCCATGTGCATCATCATAATCGAAACTACTGTATGGCTCTGGAAACTCGTTAGGAGTGATATCTTCTATCTTACTGTTCTCGACATTTAAATGTTGTTCAGCAGCAGCTATGATAAACCCTAAAGTAAGAATGAAAATAACACTATATAGATATTTCATGACTAACCACCCCATAAAAATTTGTAGTAGCAGTATAGTCAAAATTGTGGTGTCTGACACCTTAAATGGACATTTTTTAGCATTTTTCCACCCTTGACGGACAAAAGTCGACATAATTTATCTGGTATGATCAAATTTGCCTACAAAGGGTTTTATTATTATTGGAGGCGGATCAAGCTTGTCTTGTTGTTCTGTGAATTGTTGGTAATGGTAGGAGGCTGGAGGTGGAAAGTGGGATAATATCTTTTCTGTGTGTACGTGAGGGTTAGATTCGTGAAAAGCATAGGCTCGGTAACTACTCCAACGGTAATCCTCAGCTTTATCTACCATGTACGCTTCAACGGGATTGAGGTGAATATATTTGCTGACATCAAGTTCGTATTTAAGAGAGTCAATTAACTCTGAACCAAATCTACTTTGGAAGAGATGGCCAACTAAATTATATTTCTTATTAAAGTATTTTGCGTACTGAGTGTTTAATTGTTTCATAATGATTGAGATTGGGTGATCGAGGGTTTGGAGTAATAGATGTACATGATTTGTCATTAAACAGTAGGCGTGGAGAGTAAAGGGGTATTGTTGTCTTGTTTCTTCAAGAATTTCTAAATACTTTAAATAATCATCTTCCTGGTAAAATATCGCCATTTTTCGAACGCCACGGTTGGTTATATGGTACATGGCATACTTAAACCAAACTCTTTTCTTTCTCGGCATAAACGTGCCTCCTTTTAGTAGAGTGATTTTCCTCTTAAATGTTACAGATTGTTAATTCACATCTAATTTCATTGGTTAAGTCAGAATAAATGAATGTAAAGATAAAGTGTGGATGATAGATATGATTGTGTAAGACAGAGCGAGGCTAAGAGAGGAGTGAAAGAGCAAAGCATGATGGAAGTTAGTACAAGGTAAAGGTACCATACAGTTTGCGAAAAGGGAATATCCCAATGTGTGAAATTATTAATAGAATTGGTAGTGTCCACTCGAGATGGAAATTTAATGAAAAATGTCTTTTTGTGGTGTCTGACACCACAAAAAGACGACACCACAAAAAGACATTCACTCTTACTTAGCTTTCAAAATCAGGTATTCTAATGCTCCAACAGAAACTTTTTCGCCATCTACAGTGCCATTGCCGTTTACTACGTCAAATGATCCTGGTAGTTGCACGTCTACAGCTTCCGTTCCACTATTCATGACAACAACAAAACGGTTATGTTCATCAGTACGTTCAAATACGATATGCTTTGAACCTTTTTCAGCTTGTAGGAATGTGAAAGAACCGTCACGGAAGGCTCTGTGTTCTTTACGAAGCTTAATCATCGCTTTGTAGTACTCGAATAGTTCAAGGTCCTGCTTTTCTTTATTCCAAACCATTGGCTTACGGCAGTCAGGGTCATTTCCACCTGTCATCCCTATTTCATCTCCGTAATAAATACAAGGAGCGCCCATGTAAGTTAATTGGAAAGTTGCAGCAAGCTTCATGCGTTGTTTGTCATCATTACAGATCGTCAAAAGACGTGCTGTGTCATGTGAATCTAATAGGTTAAAAGCCGTTTGATTAACTTGTAGTGGGTAGGCCAAAAGCATTGAATCTAGGCGACCCATAAATTGTTCAGCATCGATGGCATCCTTACAGAAAAACTCTAAAATCGAGTTTGTTACTGGGTAGTTCATCACCGCATCAAATTGGTCTCCTTGTAGCCAAGGCAATGAGTTATGCCAAATCTCCCCTAAAATATAAGCTTCAGGATTTGCTTTTTTCACCACTTGGCGGAATTCACGCCAGAATTGGTGATCAACCTCATTGGCTACGTCTAAGCGCCAGCCGTCACAACCAATGTCCTCAATCCAGTAGCGAGCTACTTCTAATAAGTAGGATTTTACCTCTGGATGTTCGGTATTTAACTTCGGCATTTGCCCAGTGAAAGCGAATGTATGATAATTTGGTTTTGGCTCTGCGACAATTGGAAACTCACGAATGTAGAACCAATCTTTATATTTTGAAGACTCACCATTTTTTACAACATCCTGGAATGGACCGAAAAAGTAGCCTGAGTGATTGAACACAGCATCAAGCATTACTTTAATGCCTTTTTCGTGGCACTTATCAACAAGAGTTTTTGCAAGTTCATTATCACCAAAATGAGGATCAACCTTCATATAGTCGACTGTGTCATACTTATGATTTGTCGTTGCTTCAAAAATTGGCGTGAAGTAAATGCAATTAATTCCAAGTTCAACTAAATGATCGAGATGATCAATGACCCCTTGTAAGTCGCCACCAAAGAAGTTATCACGCTCGGGCGCAGCTTCCTCCCAAGGTTCAATATTTTCCGGGTCATTCGAAGTGTCGCCATTTCCAAAACGTTCTGGGAAGATTTGATAAAAAATCGCATCCTTCACCCATTGAGGAGGTTTATTGACATCAATCGCATTTAAGAACGGATATTCAAATAGACCAGTCGCAAATAACACAGAAGCATCGTCAAACTCTTTATCAGCGACAAAGCCAACTTCATTCATCGCGATGTTTTCTTCACCAGCGATAAATTGGAATAGATAAGCAAAGCGGCGGTATTCAGGCTGCGCCTCAGCTTGATAATAGTCGAAAAGTGAGTCACTAGCGATTTTTTTCATTTCAACTTTAGTAAAACCGGTTTCATGCAAGTTATACTTGTCGCAGTAAAGTAAAAATACTTGATCCATATCATCTCGCTTCGTGCGCACGCGGATATGTATAGTATTTTCGTCGTATGCATACGCATAATTAGATTTAGGACGATGGTAAATGGCTTCTAATAACATAAATAGAGTACCTCCTTAAGATCATTTCCACTGTATAGTATGGACATTAACATATACTTTGTTACATCTTTCTTTTGTGCAAACGTTTTCGCAATTAGGTAAATAAAAACAACCAATGTTTCTTATGGAAACGAGGTTGTACCTTTTGGTAACATTGCCTTCAACTTTTACACTTAAATTATAACAAGTTAGGCTTTTTTTGTACACAATATCTTAAGAAAAATTAAGGTTAGTTTAAATTAGGAATTAAGTTATTAGGGTATCCCACCCCGGAGTGTTATCGTCCCCTAGTCTTTAAAAATTAGGTTCCGGAGGATGGGATAAAGGCGAAACCTAAAGACTAAGGGACGAGGGGGGTAGTTGAGAGCGAGCTGCTGCATCATAATAGCTTCTATAGTAAGTCCACGTGTTTTTAAGTTGTAAGTGTTTCTATAATTTATTTTATTTTGTAACTCTAAAAAGTACAATACAATATTTTACAAAAACACAGTAAATTTTTAGTATTTTTACAAAATTGTGCATATTTTGACATATTTTAAATTTGTTTACAAATAGGACCATCTTCCTCGGGCATAGTTCCTATTCTTTTTAGAGGACTATTGATTTCGGAGGTACTTTAGTAGCATTTCATCACTATGAATGTTTTCTAGGTGTTGTTCCTCCATTTTTCGCTTAAGCTCCTCATACTTCTTGTTCAGTGCTAAAATCTCAAATTGGTAAAGATCAACCGGTTGTTTTCTTCTTTTGGCTATTAATGTTGTTTTCAAGGGAAATCCTCCTCTTATACGAGTACTTTCTCTTTATTAGCTTCGTTTTTCTTTCTTTGTAAAAACTCAATCGTATCAACGACAACTTCCGTGACGTAAATTTTGATATTATCGCGATTTTCATAGCTTCTGGTTTGCAGGCGTCCTGTCAACGCCACTAGCGATCCTTTGTCACAATAACTCGCAATGTTTTCAGCGGTTCGTTTAAAAGAGACGCAAGGAACAAAATCAGCCTCATATGTCCCCTCTGAATTTTTATAATTTCTTTTTACGGCAAGATGAAACGACGTGACACCAATTCCATCCTTAGAATAATGAAGTTCGGGTTCTTTTGCTAATCTACCAGTCAGGATCACTTGGTTCAATAGAAAGACCTCCTTTTACGTACATCAATTTACTTCGATTTTTTCCCCTTCAACAAAACGGGAATATTGGTCCATTTTTGGGTCCTTAAAAAAAGTGAGAATTCTAGAAGTGACAACGTGGTCATTAGGAGTATAGCTAATATATGCTTGATAGCTGCTCCAACGGTAATTCTGTAGTGGTATTTGTTCCTGCAGCGGCGCGAGGTGGATAAACTTGCTAGCTTTCAAGAATTTGTCTGCGGAATCAATCAGTGTAGAGGATGCTTGTGGTAAAACAAATGTGTGCTTGTCTTGAAAATAACGCGCATATTCGTCATTGAGTGTCGTGATGATATCATTCATTGGAATATGAGTTGTTTCAAGTAAGAGGTAAATGCGTTTTGCGATGAGGCAGTATGAATGAAGGTAAAAGGGGTAACGGTAACGAACACTTTCTACTAAAGATAAATAAGCGAGAAAATCAGACTCTTCATAAAAAATGCTCTCATCCCATGCACCGAAACAAGTAACATAATAAATGGCACCAGGAAACCAAACGGTGTGTTTTTTAACCATGAAAAAACCCCATTCATGAGATTCGTAAAACTTTGAGCCAGAAGACTAGTGATTTGGTAAAATAGAAGTAGTTGTCGAGGAAGATGGTTTTTTGTTGAAGGAGATCGAAGTTACCATCATTTTACAAGAAAAATTATCCAATTACAATATTTATTATGAAAATAAAAAAGGAGTTACTAATGGGGCTTTATATTGCGGTCGCAACGATTTTCTTACTTATCATCATAGTCATGTATGGGATCACTAAGGTGTTACGAGTTCGGAAGCTTTTTTGGAAGGCATTTAGTTCATTTATCATTGTAGTCGCTTTGTTTGGCGGAGCTACTTATCTCTTTTTTGCCCCGCAACAGACTGAGGAAATACTGCCTGAACTAGAAGAAATTGAGAATGCACCAAAAGAAACTCCCTTTATTGTAAAGGCTAACGAGGTGAGCTATTTCGAATCCTTTCAAGCGGCCGTTGCTTTTGCAAGAGCAAGCCATGTTAATCAAATCTATTTTCAAGACCATGAGACGGTTGTTTGGGAGCGGGTAAAAGATATTCCGCAACAGGTACTCCAAGTACCTCTTATTCTACAATTACCTGAGCTTGAAAGAGGCGCAGAAGTGACAAGTCTTGCAATGCTGCTTACCTATGCCGGCAAAAAAATTAATAAAGTTGAATTGGCGCAGCGATTAAAGAAAGATCAGACACCATTAACAGTCACAGAAGCAGGGGTATTTTTCGGACATCCGAATGATGGTTTTGTCGGTAACATCTATGATGCCGATGAACCTAGTTTAGGTGTTTCCCATCGTCCAATCTGGGAGTTGGCAGAACATTATTTACCTGGCCAAATGATTGATATGACAGGAGCGAATTTTGAAGATGTGTTATATCCCATTCATCAAGGTCATCCTGTTTGGGCAATTATCCATACGCAATACAAAACATTACCTCAAGATGAGTTTCAAACCTGGCAGACACCATCTGGAGACATCGAGGTCACTAGATACCGCCATGCAATATTAATTACCGGTTATGATGAAAAAAGAATTTATTACAATGACCCAATGTCAATTGAGGTCAACAGACCGATTTCAATAAAAAAATTCAAAGAGGCCTGGGAACAAATGGGTCGCCAAGCAATAAGTTATGTCAAGCCACAGGATGACTTTTAGCCCAACCAACAAAGAAAGAAGACCAACTCCTGTGCGAGTGGTCTTCTTCTCTAAGACTATGAAAGCATATGTGTTTTTAGTATTTGATGTCTAGCTCCACCGCCCAGCCCCTCGAGGTCAAATAACCTGCTGACTTAAATGCTGCCTCTGTGGTCCAGTAGGTCCTCGAGGCAAAGCTGCATGTAGTAAATCTAGAAGTAACACACGTAGTGAACGAGGTCAGTAGCTTTTGTCGGGGCTAAGCAGGGCGCTTGCGCTTTTCTTATTAATTACTAAGCTGAACCGAAGAACCTTCATTAGGAAGGACTACTAGTTTTTGCTCTGCTCTGAACTCTGTGTCCTTAATCATTTCATAGCTGTCTTCAATATAAATTTGATGCCATGTCATGAAGGTAAGTACAGTCCATAATTTACGACTGTAATCGCCTTTTCCTTTTGCATGGTCGTCAAGCATTTTTAGGAAATACTCTTTATGGAACAAGTGATCTGTGTTACTCGTCATGATCTTATTTTTCGCCCAATCATGCAAAATGTCTTTTAACCAAACGCGAATTGGAACAGGGAAGCCTAACTTTCTTCTGTTTAAGACATGATCCGGAACGACTTCCTTCATCGCTTCTCGAAGCGCATATTTTGTCGTGCTGTTAGTGACCTTTAATTTCGAGTCTAGTGATGCCGCTACTTTAAATACTTCTTTGTCTAAAAACGGAACTCTTAGCTCTAAAGAGTGTGCCATAGTCATTTTATCAGCTTTAACGAGAATATCGCCGCGAAGCCAAGTATGCATGTCAATGTACTGCATTTTTGTAATATCGTCATAGCTCTTTGCTTCATTATATAGTTTCTTGGTTACTTCTGTATACGTATTCGAAGGAGAGTATCCTTTAAAAAGCTTTGCTTTTTCAGATTCTGTAAAGATCTTTGCATTTCCGATGTAGCGGTCTTCGATTTCTGTACAACCGCGTTCAATGAAGCTTTTCCCTTTTACCCCCTCGGGGATAAAATAAGCAATTTGCTTTAACAGCTTTTTTGCTTTTGGAGGAAGGCTAGAGATGCGCTGTAATGAAAGTGGTTCACGATAAATGTTGTAACCACCGAATAATTCATCTGCACCTTCACCAGAAAGTACAACCTTCACATGATGTGAAGCCTCTCTTGCTAAAAAGTAAAGAGGAACCAAGGCAGGATCTGCTACAGGAACATCAAGGTGCCAAATGATTTTTGGTAATTCTTGAACAAACTCCTCAGGTGTAATTGTATGAGTGTGGTGTTCTAATCCAAGTTTTGCAGCAGTCTCTGCAGCAATAGACACTTCGCTATAAGCTTCGTATCCAAAACCAACCGTAAATGTTTTTAAGTTTGGATTTACTTCTTTTGCTAGTGCAACGATGGCCGTTGAATCAATTCCTCCCGATAGGAAAGACCCGACCGGTACATCACTACGCATGTGCATGTTAACAGAATCTCGTAAAACGGATAGAATTTCTTTTTTCGCTTTGTCTAAATCGCTGTTCACCGGTTTGAAGGTAGGTGTCCAATAACGAGTGATGTTTAACCCGTCACCTAATTTTTTTGTAAAATATGAGCCTGGGTTTAACTCGAAAATATTTTTCGACATTGTTTCTGCCTCAGGTACATATTGATACGTTAAATAATGCTGAATGGCATCTTCATTTAAAATATTTTTCTCAAGTGCTGCCAAAATGCTTTTCTTTTCAGATGCAAAATAGGTGATATCCTCTTTTTCATGATAGAAAAACGGCTTGATTCCAAAATGGTCTCTTGCTCCAAAAAGCGATTTTTCTTGTTTATCCCAAATAACAAACGCAAACATCCCCCGAAGGTCGTTTACCATCGCTTCTTTTTTGACACTATAAAGTGCCAATAGTGCTTCAGTATCTGATGATGTTTGAAACTCGATGCCATCTTTGAGTAATTGCTCACGAATTTCAATATAGTTATATATTTCACCGTTAAAGATAATCCAGTAGCGTTCATTCTCAAAGGAGAGTGGTTGATTACCATTCTCTAAGTCAATGATACTTAACCGTCTAAACCCTAAATGAACATAGCTATCACTATAATAACCCTGCTGATCTGGTCCACGATGAATAATCGTATTAGTAAGGTGAGATAGGTTAGAATTTATAGTTTCTCTATGATAAATGGCGCCAATAAATCCACACATAGTAAATACCTCCTGAAAAAAACATACTTGTCCTAATTATAGACTATTATTTTCGATAAGTATTTGAAAAATCCTGTAAATATGTAAATATTTTTGAAGACACATGTCGAATAGGCTTGAAGCGTGGAGCTTTGGTATTTTGAGGTAAAAACTCTTCCAATAATTTCACTCTGACCAGAAACATTGTAGTTAAAAGTATTAGTAGGGATATAGAGGGAAAGTCCCTTAAAAATAACAGCGAAATTCCCCTAATATTTTGTCGAAATTGAAAAAACAAAATTGTTTGACTAGTTTTTGAGTCGTTGCTATAGTTAAATTGTGGATGGAATTCCACATGATTTTAAACATGAAGGGAATGTGTATCAATGTTAGGAAAAGTAAAATGGTTTAATGCAGAAAAAGGATTTGGATTTATCGAGCGCGAAAACGGAGACGATGTATTCGTTCATTTCTCAGCAATCAACTCTGATGGATTCAAAACATTAGAAGAAGGACAAGAAGTTGAATTTGAAATCGTTGAAGGAGCTCGTGGACCTCAAGCTGCAAACGTAACTAAGCGCTAGGGCACATTCCCAAATTAGGTAAGTTATTTTAAAAAGAAATTTTTTTATATAGCTTTAGTAAGGGAAATGAATATGAGCAACAAACCCTGCCTTTTTGGTGGGGTTTTGAATTTCTAAGGATCTTTTCGAAAAAATTGTGGCGGCAGGAATGTTAGAAGCAAATCGGCGGCTCAAAGACAAGTACGATCAAAATAATAGCGGAATGAAGATAGGTCTTTTGACGCGATGTCAGATGAAAATAATTCCTAGAAAATAGGACTATTTTTCCATAAATATGTGGACACTATAGGTGAACAATAAGTTAGTTGTTACAACTGCGGAAAAATGGTCTTGAGCTTGGTGGAAAAGCATACGCTTTAGTGATAAAGTTGCGTTTTGCTATCGCAAACCGCATCCTTTACGCTTTGGCGATAAAGCTTACGCCTTGCTAATCGCAATGCCTAATCTTTACGCTTTGGCGATAAAGCTTACGCCTTGCTAATCGCAATGCCTAATCTTTACGCTTTGGCGATAAAGCTTACGCCTTGCTAATCGCAATGCCTAATCTTTACGCTTTGGCGATAAAGCTTACGCCTTGCTAATCGCAATGCCTAATCTTTACGCTTTAGTAACAATATGTTCACAATTTTTTAATTTTTTCTTGATTCATTGTAGGGTTTTGAAGGAATATGGCGAGGGTATGTAGAATATTACATGCATAAAGGAAAGGAGGAGTTTATATGAACTTTAACATTCGTGGTGAAAACATTGAAGTAACTCCAGCTATTAGGAATTACGTAGAAAAGAAGGTGGGTAAGCTTGAAAGGTATTTCGACGAAACCCCAACTTCACCAGTTCATGTAAACCTGCAAGTAATCAACAACCAACAAATTATTGAGATTACAATTTCGATGCCGCAACTTCTACTTAGAGGTGAGGAAACTCACACTGATATGTATGCAGCGATTGATCTTGTTGTTGAGAAGCTTGAAAGGCAAATCCGTAAACATAAAACAAAAGTAAATAGAAAATTCCGTCAAGAAGGTAGCTTGAAATATATGTTCCGCAATGAGGTTGGCAATGGTGTTACTTTTGAAGATGAAGATGAACTAGAAATCGTTCGTACAAAGCGTTTCTCTTTAAAGCCGATGGATGCAGAGGAAGCGATTTTACAAATGGACATGTTAGGACATAACTTCTTCGTATTTGCTAATTCAGTGAATGGTGACACAAACGTTGTGTACCGTCGTAAAGATGGCCGCTATGGACTAATCGAGCCACAATAAAATACGTATTGAAAGAGTGCAGCAGAAGCTGTGCTCTTTTATTTCATTCTCTTTTGAGAAGAAATGAGTCTCAGAGATAAATCCATGTGCCTCTGCGATTCATTTCTTCTCAAATGGCGCTCCAAAAAGACAACTCTAGTATAGCGAAATTTGACGCATAAATTCTAAAATTGTCTAAAACCTTCATCTAAAAGGCCAGTCCTTGTAACCAACTCCTCAAACTGTTAAAATTAACAGAGTGTTAAAACAAGGAAATTTCTAACTAAAGACCTACAGTAAGCAGATATTTGTGTTACATTTTAAGATAGATAATTAACTGGGATTTATCCCAACAAAGGAGAGCAGTATAGATGATAGGTTTTTTGAAAAAAGTGATTGGTGATCCAAGCCAACGTCAATTGAAAAAGATGCAAAAGACGGTTGATCAAATCGAGGCTCTCGAAAGCGAGATTGCGAAGCTTTCAGATGATGGTCTACGTCAAAAAACAGAAGAATTTAAAAAACGTTACCAAGATGGTGAAGAGTTAGATCAAATTTTACCAGAGGCATTTGCGGTTGTTCGTGAAGGTGCTAAGCGTGTTTTAAACATGCGTCATTATCCAGTACAGTTATTAGGTGGGATCGTCCTTCATGAAGGTAACATTTCCGAGATGAAAACTGGGGAAGGTAAAACATTTGTAGCGACACTCCCTGTTTATTTAAATGCGATCTCTGGAAAAGGTGTTCACGTTGTTACTGTCAATGAATACTTAGCACGTCGTGATGCTGAAGAAATGGGTAAGCTGTATAACTTTTTAGGGCTAACGGTCGGGTTAAATATTAGTGGTATGTCAAAAGAAGAAAAACGTGAAGCGTACCATTGTGATATTACATATGGAACAAATAATGAATTTGGCTTTGATTATCTCCGTGATAACATGGTTATTTATAAAGAACAAATGGCGCAACGTACGTTAAATTACGCCTTAGTCGATGAGGTCGATTCCATTTTAATTGATGAAGCTCGTACTCCATTGATCATTTCAGGTTCTGCTGAAAAATCAACGAAGCTTTATCAAGTCGCAAATTCTTTTGTACGCACACTACGTAAAGAAGAAGACTATACGTATGATGAAAAAACAAAAAATGTTCAGCTTACAGACGAAGGTGTTGAGAAAGCAGAAAAAGCTTTCAACATTGAAAACTTATACGATTCAACGCATGTTCAATTGAACCACCATATTAACCAAGCATTAAAAGCTCATGTTGTCATGCATCGTGATACCGATTATGTTGTTGAGGATGGCGATGTAGTAATCGTTGACCAATTTACAGGACGTCTAATGAAGGGGCGTCGCTATTCTGATGGACTTCACCAAGCAATTGAAGCGAAAGAAGGTTTGATTGTTCAACGGGAAAGTATGACATTAGCGTCAATTACGTTCCAAAACTACTTCCGAATGTACCAAAAGCTTGCCGGGATGACGGGTACAGCAAAAACAGAAGAAGAAGAATTCCGTAATATTTATGGAATGGATGTTATGGTCCTACCAACAAATTTACCAGTTGTTCGTGAAGATCGACCGGACTTGATTTTTAAGACGATGGATGCGAAATTCAAAGCAGTTGTAAATCAAATTGCAGAGCTTCATAAGACGGGACAACCAGTGCTTGTCGGTACAGTAAGTGTTGAAACATCAGAATTACTTGCTTCTTACTTAAAAAAGAAGGGTGTTCCTCACAACGTCTTAAATGCGAAGAACCATGAGAGAGAAGCAGAAATTATTGAAAATGCTGGTCAAAAAGGTGCGGTTACGATTGCTACAAACATGGCTGGTCGTGGAACCGACATTAAACTTGGCGAAGGTGTTGTTGATTTAGGCGGATTGCATGTACTTGGTACAGAACGTCATGAATCTCGTCGTATTGATAATCAGCTCCGTGGACGTGCTGGACGTCAAGGAGACCCAGGGTCATCACAATTCTACCTTTCAATGGAAGATGAATTAATGAGACGCTTTGGTTCAGATAATATGAAGGCAATGATGGATCGACTCGGTATGGATGATGATCCAATTGAAAGTAAGCTTGTCAGCCGTGCGGTTGAAACGGCACAAAAACGAGTAGAGGGTAACAACTTTGATGCTCGTAAACAAATTTTACAATATGATGATGTCATGCGTGAGCAGCGCGAAATCATTTACAAGCAACGCTTAGAAGTGCTTGAGTCTGAGAACGTTCGTGATATCGTTGAAAATATGATCAAATCAGCTGTTGAACGTAATGTTCACGCCCATACTCCTGAAGATCAAGTACCAGAAGATTGGGATTTAAAAGCTATTGCAGATTACCTAAGAGGAACTGTTCTTAATGAAGGTGTTGTCACAGAAAAAGACCTCCATGGACAAGATCCTGAAGAAATGATTGAGCTAGTTATGGAAAAAGTGAAAGCAGCTTACAATCAAAAAGAAATTGATTTCCAACCGGAAAGAATGCGTGAATTCGAAAAGGTTATTTTACTTCGTTCTGTTGATACAAAGTGGATGAATCATATCGATCAAATGGATCAGCTTCGTCAAGGTATCCATTTACGTGCCTATGGTCAAAATGATCCGCTTCGTGAATACCGTTTTGAAGGATTTGCAATGTTTGAAGAAATGATTGCTTCTATTGAAGAAGAAGTCTCAACGTATATTATGAAAGCGCAAATTGAGCAAAACCTAGAGCGTAAGCAGGTAGCTGAAGGCAAGGCCGTTCATGCCAGCTCAGGAAAAGAGCCGGAGAAAAAGAAACCAATCCGTAAAGGCGAAACAATCGGTCGTAACGAACCATGTATTTGCGGAAGCGGTAAAAAATACAAACAATGTTGTGGTAACTAGGTATGAGTTTTGAGGTATGAGTTACGAGTTGTGTGGGCCTAGCTTCGAAGCCAGACCCCTCTCTAACTCAACACTCAAAACTCAACACTCAAAACTTTAAAAGGTGGATACACATGGAACTTGTCGAGATAAAACAAGAGCTTACAATGATGGCTAAGCGGTTAGCGGACTTTAGGGGGTCCCTTTGACCTTGAAGTGAAGCAAGAACGAATTGCTGAGCTTGACGAAAAGATGTCGGACCCAAGCTTCTGGGATGATCAATCAAAAGCCCAGGAAGTAATAAATGAATCAAATGCTTTAAAAGAACAGGTAGAGAATTATCTAAGTCTTCAAGAACGTTATGATGATTTAGATGTCTCTTATCAGCTAGTTAAAGAGGAGCCAGATACTGATTTGGAAAAAGAATTAGTGGCTGGTGTCCGATCTCTTGCCAATGATCTAAACGAGTATGAATTAACACTTCTTCTTAGCGAGCCTTATGATAAAAATAATGCCATCTTGGAGCTTCATCCAGGGGCAGGTGGTACAGAATCGCAAGACTGGGCTTCGATGCTATTGCGCATGTATACACGCTGGGCTGAACGCAAAGGATTTAAGGTTGAGACTCTAGATTATTTGCCTGGTGAAGAAGCAGGCGTAAAAAGTGTAACACTGCTTATCAAAGGGCATAACGCCTATGGCTATTTAAAAGCGGAAAAAGGGGTACACCGTCTTGTCCGCATTTCTCCGTTTGATGCATCTGGACGTCGTCATACTTCATTCGTTTCTTGTGAAGTGATGCCAGAGCTCCCGGATGATATTGAAATTAACATATCTCCAGATGAGTTGAAAGTAGATACGTACCGTGCAAGTGGAGCAGGCGGTCAGCATATTAATACAACTGATTCGGCGATCCGCATCACACATGTTCCTACAAATACAGTAGTTACTTGTCAAACTGAGCGCTCGCAAATTAAAAACCGTGAGCGAGCGATGAAGATGCTTCAAGCAAAGCTTTTTCAGCTAAAGTTAGATGAGCAAAAAGCAGAATTAGATGAAATCCGTGGTGAGCAAAAAGAAATTGGTTGGGGCAGTCAGATTCGCTCTTATGTCTTCCATCCATATAGCCTAGTAAAAGATCATCGTACGAACCATGAGGTTGGAAACTCTTCAGCAGTCATGGACGGCGATTTAGATCCATTTATCGACGCATATTTACGCTCACAAATCAGAAGCTAAGAGCAATGACCTACGTCATTGTTCTTTTTGGTTTTAGGATAACACTTTTGTACACCCTAAAAAGACAAATTCAGGGAAATGTCCACGAGCGGTGTCAGACACCAATGAAAGTTCACTTTCACCATCATAGATGTAAATTTATTTTGCACTTGCTGATTTTAATAAGAGAAAGTGAACTTTCCTGTGAGAGACTATTCGCAGAGTATACACCTCAAATGGACATTTAAACAAAATTGTCCATTTGAGGTGTCAGACACCGTTTCTCGTTAAAGCGTTAATTTGCTCGCGTTTACAGATTTCGAGGTGTGGTGGTATACTACGGAAGGATTTTTTCTCCAAGATATTCATAAAAGTAGGTGTCGATAGAAATGATGAAAAATGGGAAAAGAAGAGGGGCATTTCGACCTAGTTGTCCGAAATGGTTAGTTGTCTGGGAGTATGCACATGTGGTGATCGGCTCAGCCATTGTTGCGTTAGCTTTTAATTTATTTTTACTGCCTAATCGTATTGCCTCAGGTGGGGTAAGTGGGATTAGTATTATCATTAATGATATAGTTGGAATTACACCAGCTTTTACACAGTGGGCCTTAAATATTCCTTTGTTTATAGCTGGGATCGTACTTCTAGGAGGGTTTAAATACGGAGCCAAAACGTTAGTGGGAACGATCTTTTTACCGATGGTTGTTTTCTTAACTAGGGATTTAGAAGCAGCGACTTTAGATCCGCTTTTGGGAGCTCTATTTGGTGGAATTGGAGTCGGAGTTGGTTTAGGAATTGTCTTCCGTTCCAATTCATCTACAGGTGGGACCGATCTTGCAGCGCAAATTATTCATAAATATACAGGATTGTCATTAGGCGCATGTGTCTTTATTATTGACGGTTTAATTGTTGCTTCTTCAGCGATTGTTTTTAATATTGAATTGGCTCTTTATGCATTAATTGCCCTTTTTATTACAGGGAAAACAATTGATATTGTTCAAATGGGTGTTGGCTATGCGAAGATAGCCTTAATTATCTCGGAAAAGCAAGAAGAAGTTCAGCAAGGACTACTAAAAGATGTTGATAGAGGTGTGACAAAGCTAGAAGGATATGGTGGTTATACCGACCATAAACGACCAGTACTGATGTGTGTCGTTAATCAAACAGAAGTCACGAAATTGAAACAGGTTGTTCGAAATCTAGACCCAAATGCCTTCGTAATTGTAACAAATGCCACAGAAGTTTTGGGCGAAGGGTTTAAAAAGTAGAAAATAGTCGATTGGAAAAGCTTGCATAATTAAGAATATTTTTATAGTATTGATACTAGAAATAGAGAGGCAAGGGCATACTAGTACTTGCAAATAATAATCTCTAAAAATTTGGGAGGGTCTTAGAAATGAAAAAACTACTTACAGCATTATTCGGTGCAGCGTTAATTCTAGGTGCATGTGGTGGCGATGAGCCAACTCCAGCTCCAGCAGAGCCAGCACCATCTGAAACTCCAGCTGACGAAACAGCAGCAGGTACATTTGATGCAACAAGAGCAGAAGCTGCTTACCAATCATGTATTGGCTGTCACGGTGGCGACTTACAAGGTCAAGGAAATAACCCAGCAATCACAGGCTTAACAGCTGAAGAAGTTTTAGCTGCGATCCAAGCAGGTCCTGGAATTATGCCAGCTAACATGGTTACAGGTGAAGAAGCTGAAAACTTAGCAGCATGGGTTGCTGCTCAATAAGATGTAAATACCAAGCTCTTACCTCGAGGCAAACCTTAAGGTAAGAGTTTTTTCATGAATTGTTCAATTATCTTTTAGCTTCCAGGTATGAATATTAGGTATAGTTAAACAATAGACAAAAAACAGCTTGGAGGGATTTTAATAGAATGAAGAAATTAATCGTAGCACTAGTTGGCGCGGCTTTCGTATTAGGAGCCTGTGGCGGAAATAACGCAGCACCACAAGAGAGATTAAAACCTGAAGACGTTACGTTACCAGATACATACGATGCAGCGCGTGCTGAAGCGGCCTATACAAAATCTTGTGCAGCCTGTCATGGTGTTGATTTACAAGGTGGAGGCGCCCACCCATACCCGATTACAGGGATAAGCAAAGAAGAACTGTATATCGCGATCGTTCAGGGGGTTGGAGTGATGCCGGCCAATTTAGTCACGGGTGAAGAGGCAGAAAACTTAGCTGTTTGGATGGCAGATCAAGAATAGGTTAGGCAATTTTTAACCCCACTCAAAACAGAGTGGGGTTTTAACTATTTCGTAAACCAAGCTATTAGTGACTTTTCAAATAATATTAACTTAGATCTAGAAAATGTTTACAAAATCTCCTTCTTCATGCCTTGATAATCACCTATTCCCCTAATACGATAAAGGTAGATATTGGATGTTATTTCATTTTCATAACATTCTTCAAGTAAAATCCTCAACTCTCTTCTACTATTTATAATTCAGATTAATTCAGTGCCGTGAAATAAAAATGTAATATTTTTCAGCTTAATTTGTAGTTTATTGATGATATAATGATATTTGAGACGTTTGCTGTACAAATTTGTTTAATCCTGTAAAATAATGAATAATAAATAGATTAATAGAATTTGTATGCAGAATGAACTAATTTAGAATGTATGGAGAATTCTCACCTCTTGAACCTAAAACTACATTCTACATTTTACATTCTACATTCGAGATTAACATAAGGAAGTGAAAGCCATGATCGATATGAAAGACGTATGGAAAACTTACCCGAATGGAGTCATGGCCATCAATGGTATTGATGTGTCCATTTCCAAGGGAGAATTTGTCTATGTTGTTGGCCCTAGTGGGGCAGGTAAATCAACTTTTATTAAATTAATGTATCGCGAGGAAAAACCTACAAAAGGAGTCGTTATTATTAATGGCTACAACTTAGGTCAAATAAAAGAAAAACGTATTCCAATGCTGCGTCGCAGTCTTGGAGTCGTATTCCAGGACTTTAAGCTATTGCCAACCATGACTGTCTATGAAAATGTTGCTTTTGCACTTGAGGTAATCGAAGAAAGTCCATCAACAATCAAACGAAGTGTCATGAACGTATTAGATATTGTTATGTTAAAAAACAAGGCGCGTTTTTACCCCATGAATTGTCAGGGGGAGAACAACAGCGTGTGGCAATTGCTAGAGCAATCGTTAATAACCCCGCCGTCTTGATTGCAGACGAGCCAACGGGGAATTTAGATCCCGATACATCTTGGGGCATTATGAAGATACTAGAGGAAATTAATAACAGAGGCACAACGATTGTTATGGCAACACATAACAAAGAAATTGTAAATACAATTCGAAAAAGAGTAATTGCGATAGAAGGCGGAAGAATTGCTCGTGATGAAGTAAGGGGGTTATACGGTTATGAACGTTAGAACTCTCATTCGCCACGGTAAAGAAGCACTGAAAAACTTAGGTCGTAACGGTTGGATGACCTTCGCGTCAATTAGTGCAGTTGCGATCATGCTACTTATTGTAGGTGTGTTTCTTTTATTAATTTTAAATTTAAACCACTTTGCTACGTCAGTAGAAGAGGATGTAGAAGTAAGGGTATTTATTGACTTAACTGCAACCGAAGAGCAAAAAGATGAACTTCTTAAGAAAATTGAACGAATTACGAACGTCGATACAGTGACCTACTTACCGAAAGATGAGGGGTTAGAACAGTTCATTGAAAGTTTAGGTGAACAAGGGGCCATTTTCGAAACCTTACGATCGGAAAACCCTCTAAATGATGTGTTTGTTGTCAGAGCCTCGTTGCCACAGCAAACCGAAGAAGTCGCTTCAAAAATTGCACCCCTACCTTATGTAGAGGATGTTGGTTACGGCAAGGATGTTGTTGAGCAATTGTTCGCTTTTACAGGGGTCGCCAGGCAAATTGGTCTTTTCCTTGTCATCGGCTTAATGTTTACAACTATGTTTTTAATTGCAAACACAATTAAATTGACGATCATTGCTAGAAAAAGAGAAATTAAAATTATGAAGCTTGTTGGAGCAACAAACGGCTTCATTCGATGGCCATTTTTCATCGAAGGACTCCTTTTAGGTATGATTGGTTCGTTGATTCCCGTTGCTATATTAGCGTTTGCCTATCAAAAAGTTTTTGATAGTTTTAGCCAACAACTAGAAGTAATGTTTATTGGATTACTTTCTCCAGACCCGCTTGTCCTCCATGTAAGCTTAATCCTTGTTGGTATTGGAGCTTTCATCGGTATTTGGGGAAGTATGACGTCAGTTAGAAAGTTCTTAAAAGTTTAATAGAAAAAGACATCAACGGAAAATCACAGCAATAAGTTATATTTTTAAAGGGGGAAACCACCGATGAAACGTAGACTATTTCTCGTCCTTTTAGTCTTCACACTAGCGTTTACAAGTTCATTGACAATGCTAGGGTCTGAAGAAGTAGAAGCGAATACTTCACTTCAAAATAAGATTAAATCGATTCAAGAAGAGCGATCAGATAATCAAAGTGAGTTAGAAAAAAAGGAACAGGAACTTAAAGCGCTAGAACTAGAAAAGAAGAAGCTTCAGGATGAAATTCGCGTTGTCGACAATCAAACGACAGCGACAAACCAAAAAATTCGTGAAAAAGATCAAGAAATTGAAAGTACAAAAGAAAGAATTGAAGAATTATTAGCAGAAATCCAATTGTTAGAAGAGCGAATTGCAGAGCGAGATGAATTATTGAAAAATCGCGTTCGTTCGATGTATAAAAATGGAGGCTCTGTCAACTACTTAGAGGTTATTCTTGGTGCGCGCAGTTTTGGAGATCTTGTTAATCGTATCTCTGCACTTAGCACGATCGCACAACAAGACCGGAATATTTTAGAAATCCATCACACTGAAAAAATGATGGTTGAAGAAGCAAAACTTGAGATGGAACAAGCGTTAGAGGCGCTAGAAACTCAGTTAGCTGAACTAGAGACGCTAAAAGAGGAATTAGAAAAGCAACGTAAAGAGAAAGATCGCCTGATGGGGAAAATGGAACAGCAAGAAAAAGAAATGCATGCCGAACTAGGTGAACTAGAAGAAGCTGATGAAATTCTTAAAGCCCAAGAAAGAGCGATGAAAGTAGAGCTTGAGGCATGGAAGCAACGTCAAAAAGAGCTAGAAGAAGAACGAAAACGTCAGGAAGCTGAACGTCAGCGACAGGAAGCTGAACGAAAGCGTCAAGAAGAAGTATCAAGAAGTAATGGCGGTGGCAGTCAGCAAACTACGACACCACCTCCAGCTAACACCACTCCAGTTGTCACAGGAGAAGGGCAATTTATGCGACCAACGACAGGAACAATTACATCTCCATACGGTTTCCGATGGGGGAAAATGCACCATGGAATTGATATTGGAAAAAATGGACGGACAGGAGATGTCCATGTAGTCGCAGTTGAGGCTGGAACGGTTATTCGTTCATATTATTCACCAAGTTACGGGAATACTGTTATGATCTCGCATAACGTAAACGGTCAAGTAATAACGACACTATACGCTCACTTGGAAAATCGTTTTGTCTCGGATGGTCAGCGTGTAAGCAAAGGCCAACTACTAGGTTATATGGGTAATACAGGACAATCGTTTGGAGCGCATTTACACTTCGAAGTCCATGAAGGTCCATGGAATGGTGCAAAGTCTAACTCTGTAGATCCACTTCGTTATATTCCAAGATAGTTTTATTTGATAATTATAAAAGTTTAGTGTAGAGTTTAAAGAGTAAAGTTTAGAGTTTTCCCGAGGTACTTCGTATAATTAATTCTTTATTTTACATTCTACATTTAGATAGCTCGTCATATACTATTGTTGATAGAAAGGCATTGCATCATGAACATTGATGTAATGCCTTTTCCGTAAAAAATGAGGTGAAAATATGTACATTAATCGAAAAGTCGTAGCATTCTTTATTATCGTAGCATTATTAGTAGGTGCAGGTGGAACATATGCGGCTATGACAGTGTTCGACGTTAGTGCCCCAAAGCTAGTAAAAACAGAAACCCAAAAGCAAGACCCTGAGGCGCCAGCTCCTGAGCCAGCATTGGATGATGTCTTAGAGAAGTTTGCTAAGGCCTATCAAATTATTAACCAGAGTTACGTAGAAGAAGTTGAAGGACAAAAGCTTTTAGAAGGTGCTATTCAAGGAATGCTTGAAACGTTAAATGACCCATATTCCGTGTATATGGATCAAAGAACAGCGAAGCAATTTATGGACTCATTAGATTCTCATTTTCAAGGAATTGGTGCAGAAGTGAGTATGACAAACGGAAAAGTAACGATTGTGGCTCCATTCCGTGATTCTCCTGCTGAAAAGGCAGGGTTAAGGCCGAATGATCAAATTATCCGAATTGATGGTGAAGGTATCGAAGGTTTATCGTTACATGAAGCAGTTCTGAAAATTCGTGGTGAAAAAGGAACCGTGGTCAATCTAACTATTGAAAGACCTGGTGTATCTGAGCCAATCGAATTAGCCGTAACGAGAGACGATATTCCGATTGAAACGATCAGAACAAGTTTAATTGAACGAAATGGGCAAAAGATCGCCTTAATTGAAATAACATCATTCTCTGAAGGAACAGCACAAGATTTTGCTGAAGCTTTGGAGGAATATGAGAAGCAAGGAATTACTGGCTTAATTATTGATGTACGTGGTAACCCGGGCGGATATTTAAGAAGCGTCCAAGAAATCGGACACTTACTTGTCCCTGAAGGAGAGCCAATTGTCCAAATTGAAGGTCGAAATGGCAAACGTGAACGCTACATCTCTACTTTAAAGCAAGAAAAGGACTACCCAATTATCACATTGATTAACAAAGGTAGTGCTTCCGCCTCTGAAATTTTAGCTGCAGCTTTAAAGGAAGCCGGCGGACACGATGTGGTTGGTGAAACAACATTTGGGAAAGGTACGGTTCAACAAGCACTACAAATGGGTGATGGTAGTGAAATTAAGCTAACTTTATATCGCTGGTTAACATCTAGCGGTAACAACATCAATGAAGTTGGTGTTGAGCCTACAATTCCAGTAAAACAACCAGACTTTTTCTATGTGGCTCCAATCAATGTTGAAGAGACATTAAAATATGACATGATGGGCGAGCAAATAAAAAATGCTCAAATTATGTTAAAGGGACTTGGGCTTGAGCCAGGACGTGTAGATGGTTACTTTGGCGAACAAACAAAAAATGCAGTTACTGCATTCCAACGCACAAACGATCTTCCGGCTACTGGAGAGATTGATGAAAAAACCGCTCAAACACTTCAAGAGAAGATCATCGAAGCAGTTCGAGACAAAGAAAATGATAACCAGTTAAATACTGCGATAGAATTAATTTTACAACGGTAATATTGATTAGACTGAGCTCAAGGGGGCAGACCTCATTGAGCTCAGTTTTTTTGTAATGCTCAGGCTTTGTTAAATTCTGAAAAAATAAATGTAATTTTCAGCCAAAGTAGTTATAATGAAGGTAAGTATTTATTAAGGGAAGGGTGCTGAAAAAATGGACATGTCAGTAGTTGCCATGGAACTATTAAAGGGAATAGGCTTCTTTTTTTTACATCCGCTGTTTTACATCCTTCTGCTATTTAGCTTTTATTTAGGCTACAAGCGCGTGCAGCGAGAACGTAATAACTTCCATACTCGTGTGTATGATGTTGTCGATGATATCTTGGTACCGCTGTTCCCGGGCTTATTAGCTGGTTTCGTACTCTCAATCTTAGTCATTGGAATCGGAATAGCTATTCCAATCGGGGTTATTGCTTTATACGCACTTGTCTATGGGGCAATTTTAATAACTGGACAAGCTCGCTGGCTCTCCTCTGCATATTCAGGTGGGTTAACACTTCTCATTGCTCTTGTTCTTCCAGAATTTGAAACAGGCCTCCTAGTGATCGATCGTTGGATAACGGAAATACATACTGCCGAGTTAAGTGGACTAGCTTTATTAACTAGCTTCCTCTTAATCGTTGAAGGATTATTAATTTTAAAAAATGGTTCCAAGAAAACATCACCTACATTACTAAATAGTAAACGTGGGAAAGTAGTTGGTGCCCATGAGGCCGGGAGAGTTTGGATTTTACCGATCTTCTTCTTACTTCCTGCGGGACCGTTATTTCCGACAGAATATTGGCCATTATTAAACCTTGAGCTTTCGCAAATAGGATTAATGGCCGTACCTTTTGCCATTGGCTTTCAGCAAGTGATTCGCAGTACACTTCCTGTTCATGCTATTATAAGCAATGGGAAACGAGTGCTACTTGTTGCAACCATAGTCTTAGCTTTGAGTATACTTAGCTTATATCTACCGATTTTCATTCCATTTGTTGCGCTTACTGCCATTATTGGAAGGCAAATAGTAGCAACGCTTCTAAAGATGTCCGAAGAAAAACAAGCAAATTTTTATACTCAAAAAGAAACTGGCCTTGTCATTCTGGGTGTGCTCCCGCATTCTCCTGCAGAAAAAATGAATGTAAAAATCGGCGAGATTGTTACGAAGGTAAATGGCGTACGTATTCGATCAGCTCAACAATTTTATGAGGCTCTGCAACTTAAATCCGCCTTCTGTAAGCTTGAGGTCATTGATGAAAACGGGGAATTACGTTTTGCGCAAACTGCCTTATACGATGGTGAACATCACCAAGTTGGCTTACTTTTTGTTGGCGAGGAGTCTCAGTTTGAAGATAAGGTCATGTAAACTACGCTCGTAATTAATGTTGGAAGGAGCAAAAATCAAAATGCTCACTATACTTTTAGCGCTTACTCTCCCATTTATCATGATGCTCTTTTTCACAAGAGTATCTTACAGCAAGATTGGGGCGCTTATGGTAACGTTAATGATTGTTATTTTTGCGTTTGATGGCTTACATCAGTCATGGCCAGTCATAATTACTGGTGCAATATCAATCGTGGTCGGCTACATAGTCTCACTACGCATTCAAAGGAAAAATAAAGGTGTTTAAAGAAGGAACTGAGTTTAAGTAAACTCAGTTCCTTCTTTGCGTATTAAAGGGTTGTTTAACAACAACAAACATCCTTATTTCATCTGTGATAGCCAGTCTGCGATCAATGTAGCTTCTTCTTGAGAAGCTAAACCGCCAGGCATGGAACCTTTTCCATGGATGATGATATGCTCAATTTCCTCTTTTGTTAGTCTGCTGCCTACTGTATCGAGACTAGGACCAGATGCACCTGTTAGATCAGCGCCATGACAAGCAAGGCATGATTTACCATAAGACTCCATAGCTTGAGCAGTCGCCTCATCTGTAGCTTGACCAACATCTACTTCAGTTTTGGGAACACCTACAGCAGAATAAGGAACAAATTGCAGTTCGTGAGGCGTTCCATGAGCAGGTATTTCATTAATTAGACTTCCATCTTCGGTATTCCAGATCTGTATGCCACTTAGTGTAGATCCACCTAACTCATATGGATAACGACTAGGGTCCATCCCATGGTTAAGGGTCCATAATTGTTTGCCGTCTGGACTTACGCCGGTATGAGCAGGAATCGTTTTTCCAGTCACATTCCAGGCCTGTTCATAGCTATCAGTTGCATATTTAAAAATTTGATCGCCATATGTCGTAAAATAAACAAATTTACCGTCAGGGCTAAAAGATAGGTGAATTGGGGACTGTTCAGTTTCAATCTTATGAACAACCTCCAGTGTTTCAACGTCAATGACAGGCACAATATTTTCATTCATAACAGCTGCCCACGCTTGCTTACCATCAGGAGTTAAGTTTACACCGTGAACCATACCACCGAAAGTAAGCTCTTTGACAACCTCATGAGTTTTCCAATCAATTGCAAAAACCTTTCCGCCTTCATGAACAGAAACAAATAGGTAGGGTGAGTCAATAACTTCTCCATCCCAATACATCGTTGGTGAAATATAATCATTTCCCATTCCTGTTGTAATATCTTTGATCTTTTCTTGAGTCGTCGTATCAATAACTGAAACAGTATCAGCGTATTGATTTGCGACATAAAGATACCTATCATCAGGAGTTAAAGCAGCGTGGTGTCCACCTAACCCAGCTTCTGAACGCCATAGCTCCTTGAATGTTTTTGGGTCATAGGCAATAACTTCTGAAGGCTTGTCATATTCGTACCAGTTGACAGTGTATAAAACACTGAAATCTTTAGGGAAAACCATTGCATGAACATCATGTAAATTTGGATAATAGGGTTGGGTGCGCTCTAGCTTTGGTCCCTCAACCTCGATCTGAGATACCAATTTATGATATTTAGCATCTGCAACCCAGATTTTGTTACTATCGCCTCCGCCTATAAACGCCAGTCCATCGCTACCTAGTCTTCCTCCTGCCAACCGTAGAGCTAACTCATCATCTGTTTCTTCCTTCTCTTGAGTAGCTGCTTTTTCTTCAGTTGCTTTTTCTTTCGCCTCATCTTGATTGTCATTACAGCCACCAATAATAGTTGTAAAAACGATAAATATAATTGAAATCAAGAAGAACTTTGCTTTCTGCAAACCATTCACTCCATTTCTACTTCTTATTTAACAATGATATTTTTTGGGAAACTAAACGTTATTATTCAACGAGCAAAAATCTGTAAGATAAAAACACTAGTTTTTGATTGCACTTAGCTCTTTTTGTTGGGGAGGTTTGCCAGAGGCAGATGCTAGAATAAAGTTGATAAATAAGTCAATAATCCGCGATAATAACCAGCAAAAAATGAATTAATAGCTTAACAAAGCTATTTACCTAGTAACAAATGGTGGTAAAATAAGGGATATATGTAATTTGATGTTAATGAAAACTAAATGGAATTAAAGAGGAGAGGTTCTAAATGAATGGTCGAAGTGAAATTGCCACCATTTTATGATGGGAGCTGCTTGGAGAGCTTTAAAGCTAATTCTCCTTCAATAAAAGAACTAGTAAGTAAACCAAAAGGGATAGAAAACGAGATAAAATTCCCGTGTTTCCCATCCTATAAGTAATGAAAAAGAAGCTGTCCCAAAATAAAGTGTCAGACACCGCTAGTCACCGAATATAGACATATGATATATCTGTACGTCTATATTTAGTAAGATCCGCGTGGTGTCAGACACTTTTGGGACATCCTCTTTTTTTACTTAAAATGTTTTTGCAACATCTACCGCGTTAGCTAGACCTTTTGAAATAATGCCTTCAGCTTGATCTGGATATTGGTTATGACCTTCAATAATAACCTTTGTAATATCTTGTACGCCCCAGAAGCTAAGCATTGCAGTTACAAAATTGACTGCCATTTCGACTGATTGTGCAGGTCCTTCAGAGTACACCCCTCCTCTTGCATTTAAGAGAACAACCTTTTTGTCTGTAAGTAATCCTACAGGACCTTCAGCAGTGTAGCGGAATGTTTTGCCTGCTTGAGCTAGATAGTCTAAATAGGTATGAAGCACTGCAGGTACAGTAAAATTCCAAAGTGGGAATGCAAAGACAATTTTATCAGCAGCTAAAAATTGATCTAAATATGAAATAACTAGGTCTGTGGCTGCCTTTTCTGCCTCAGTTAAGTCCATTCCTTTTGAAAGCTTAAACATACCCGTAATTTTCTCATTGTCGTAGTAAGGCAAGTTTTCCTCAAATAGGTCAAGCTCAGTAATTGTGTCTTCAGGGTTTGACTCTTTATATTGATCAAGAAATGCTTGATATAACTGTACGCTAACCGCCTGCTCAATTGGTCTAGAGTTTGCCTTAATAAATAATACGTTTGCCATGTGAATTCCTCCTGTTGTATATAGATGGTTGTTATAGCAACCAATAGTTGTCGTGGTGCGAAAAAATGCAAATAAACGGATAATGGTTGCTATAACAACTAACTGCATGTGTAAATATACAAAAAGCAAAAAGCACTTGTCAATTATGATGAACTATTTAGCGTGTGGGTTGCAAAAATGACAGTTGGATTTAAGTGAAAACCTACTCAACAAAAAACCAGGGGCAATATCTGTCCCTGGTATCTTTAGCTTCAACCTCGTTCCACTGTTGCTTTTTTCTCTATTTCTAGTGGATCTTCCGCTTGTTTTGCACGCTTGATAAATAATGCAAGGAGTAGTGCGAGAGCTGCAATAAACGTAGAAATAAAGAATGAAAAATTAATTCCATTTAGCATCGCTAGCATTTGGATCTCTGCTAGTGCTGCCTCAGATACTTCAACTAAATCTGCTGTCATCGTCTTGGCAACTGATGTAGTTCGAGTCGACATAATGGTTACCAATAGCGCTGTTCCGATGGCACCGGAAACTTGATTTAAGGTATTGTTCATAGCAGTACCATGCGGATAAAAACGTGTCGGTAACTGATTTAATCCATTTGTTGACACTGGCATCATCACCATCGATATACCTAACATTCGAACAGCATTTAACATCATTAAATAATTGTAGGTCGTCTCAAGTGAAATTGTACTGAAAAGATAGGTCGTCACCGTTGTGATCGATAGCCCAATAATCGCGAGTGCTCGCCCGCCAAACTTATCGAATAACCGCCCTGTGATTGGTGACATAAAAGCCATCGCAAGAGCTCCGGGTAACATCATCAATCCAGCATCAAACGGGGAGATGCCCCGGATCGTTTGAACATAGATTGGTAAAAGCAGCATTCCTGAAAACATAGCCATGTTCAGCACCATACTAATAGCGGATGATAAAGCAAACATTGGATATTTATAAATACCAAAGTTCAACATAGGCCTCTCTAGTTTTGATTGACGCATGATAAAGAAAATTAATGAGACGATACCGATACTAACTGCTAGATAAACGATAGGGTTGTTCCACCCCATATTACCAGCAGAACTGAATCCATAGAGGATCCCACCAAAACCGATACTTGATAAAACAAGAGAAAATATATCAAAGCGAAGGTCGACTTTGCCCTTTTTGTCCTTTAGTAAGAAAATTCCTAGCAAAAGAATGGTGATTGCAATTGGTGTTACAAAATGAAACAGCATCCTCCAGTGATAATGTTCGACGATCCAGCCAGAGGTTGTAGGACCGATTGCTGGTGCAGCCATTAAAATTAACCCTAATACTCCCATAGCTGTTCCTCTTTTTTCAATTGGAAAGCTGATTAACATGACGTTCATTAACAGTGGCATCATGATGGCCGTTCCAGAAGCTTGAAGCATTCTCCCTGTTAATAATAGTGGAAATACATAAGAGGTTCCGGCAACAATCGTACCAATCGTAAACAGCCCCATTGCTGTGATGAATAGTCGTCGAACCGAATACTTTTGAATGAGATAGGCGGTTATTGGGATGATAATTCCGTTTACTAACATAAAACCTGTAGTCAGCCATTGTACCGTCGCTGTTCCTACCTGTAAATCTGCCATAATCGAAGGCAAAGCAATATTTAATAACGTGTTATTCAAAAAAGCTATAAAAGCCCCAACCATGAGAACAGCAAGAATGCCATAATTAGGACGATTAGGCGTGATTGATTGATCCATCATGATTCCCTCCAGTGTACTGTAAGTTCATTATTTTATACTCTTAGTTCACAACATTATATTATACTACCAGTTCAAGTATTTCAATGATATTATCTTTTCATATAATAAGGTTTGTTTATAACCATTAATTAAGGTATGATTGGAATTGTACTAGGAGTATAAATTATATTTTATAAAGGTGATAGTAATTATGAATGATCGAAAACAACATGTTATCAAAATGGCTCACCAATTATTTATTGATAGAGGATTCCAAGCAACGTCTATCCAAGATATATTGGATTACAGTGGAATTTCCAAAGGTACATTTTATAATTATTTTTCATCTAAAAACGAACTATTAATGGCTCTAGTTAAAGCTATCTATTTGAAAATGGAAAAAGAACGAGATGAACTCCTCATCGGTCAGGATTTATCTAATATTGATATGTTCATAAAACAAATCGAATTTCAATTAAATACAAATAAAAAAAATAAACTCTTTACCCTTTTTGAAGAAGTGCTCATTTCCAACGATGTTGAGCTTAAGCAGTTCATTAAAGAAGGGCAACTACGAATGCTTCATTGGACATACCAACGCTTTCTAGAAATTTTCGGAGCTGATAAAAAACCGTATTTATTAGATTGTGCCATCATGTTCTTGGGAATTATCCATCACAACATGAAGTACTATGCAATGGATCATGAGACAAATGTAGGTGTGCATCAAGTCGTCCGTTTTAGTGTAAATCGAATTGAGAACATAGCAAAGGATCTGGTTAAATCAGGTGAGCAACTAAACCCACCCGAACTTTTAGATAAATGGCTGCCTAATCAAACGAAAGTCAACTTTCACGAAAAGCTGACCCATACTTTAGCAACTATGAAAAAAAGTGTTTCTGATATTGACAAGTTAAAAGCAGCCGAGCTGCTAGACTTTATTCAAGAAGAACTATTACACGCCAAAAACCCGCGCAAGTATTTAATTGAGAGTACACTTTCAGCTTTGAAAAATTCTATATATGAAAAAAATCAAATAGAGGAGCTCGAGCAGCTCGTTTCAACATATTTTACGAAAGCCTAAAACACCGCCATTTGCGGTGTTTTTTTTCGGAGATTAGTGAAATGTTCGAATAAAGGAGTTACTTGTACGAATAACCGTGACAGATGTTCGAATAACCACGGGAAATGTTCGAGTAACACCGGGAAATACATAAAAATCCCCTTCCAAAGTCAAAAAGTAGCCGCCCCAACCAGGAACGACTACTTTTTATTATTAATTTAGCACCACAGAGCTACTCACAATTGCTCAAAACTCACTCTACAAAGCGACGCCCACACAACTAAAAAAGTTAAGAGTGTTGAGTTATGAGTTATGAGTTGGTGAAAGTATAGCTCCGAAGTCCAGTCCAATAACTCAAAACTCATCCCTCAAAACTCAAAACTCACTCTACAAAGCGACGCCCACACAACTCAACAAAGCGCTACTCACAAAAACTCAAAACTCATCCCTCAAAACTCAAAACTACACACTACGAAGCGATGTCCAAAAAATTCTACATTCTACATTCCATTCAGCGTAGCTGGACCGCCACAACTCAAAACTCAACCCTCAAAATTCAAAACTCAAAACTCAAAACTCACTCTACAAAGTGACGCCCACACAACTCAACAAAGCGCTACTCACAAAAACTCAAAACTCATCCCTCAAAACTCAAAACTACACACTACAAAGCAACACCCACAAAACTCTACACTCTACACTTTACACTCTACACTGCATCTAACACTTAACCTCACAATTTTTCCTTGTATACCAATTCCAGCATACCCAAAGGCTAATCACGTAGTATCCAATAAAGATATATAAGGCTAAGTCGGCATTGCCAGTAGTTTCGATTGACCAGCCAAAAATTTTCGGGATAAAGAAAGCACCATATGCCGCGAATGCAGCGATTAACCCTAACACAGGTGCAACGGCTTTTTCATTAAAGATAAATGGAACCATTCTAAATGTCGAACCGTTGGCAATCCCAGTTGCAGCAAATAAAATCAAGAACATGATAAGGAAACCAGTAAAGTTGTGTGCTTGTAAGAAGTAAATGACACCACCAGTTGCGAGTATCATGCTGACAATGACCCACAGGGTAACCTTTGAACCGCTGTTCACTTTATCAGAGATCCATCCGCCTAATGGACGAACACTCGCCCCTACGAATGGTCCTAAAAAGGCAAATGAAACAGCATTAATTTCCGGAAACTCGGACCGGATTAATAATGGAAATGCAGCTGCAAATCCAATGAATGAACCAAAGCACATAATATACAACCAAGCCATAATCCACGTGTGCTTTAGTTTTAACACCGAAAGCTGTGCCCCAATACTTTGTTTAACAACTGGTGGCTCATCCATAAAGAATAGCGTTAAAAAGAACGCGATAATAATCGGTACGACCCAAATAAATGCCGCATTTTGAATATAGACTTCGTTACCATTAGGCATGATTTGTCCGCCACCGGTGAAAGCTCCTATGAACCCAACACCAATAACAATTGGTGTCACAAACTGCACGACGCTGACACCAAGATTACCAATCCCTACGTTAATGCCATTTGCCGTACCTTTGCGTTTTTTCGGGAAAAATGGATTAAGTGTAGCCGTTGATGAAGCTAAATTACCGCCACCTAAACCACAAAGTGCTGCCAGAAAAACCATGACAGAATAAGGAGTTTCTGGATTTTGAACAGCGAAACCAATTCCGATCGCTGGAATTAATAAAACAGCTGTTGTAAGAAGAGTTGTGCGTTTCCCACCTAAAATACTTGGTAAAAAAGTATATACTAACCTTAACGTTGCCCCTGTTAAACCAGGCAACGCAGCAAGCGTAAATAATTCACCACTGGTAAAATTAAAGCCAACATCGTTTAAGCGCACTGCGGTTACAGACCAAAGTTGCCAGACACAAAAAGCAAGAATTAGTGCAAATACTGAGATACCTAAATTTTTATTGGCGATTTTCTTGCCTTCTGTTTCCCAGAATTGTTCATTTTCTGGTGTCCAATTTGTTAGTTTTGCCATATGTCATTCCTCCGGTAAAAAATAATCTTAAAATTAGGTTGTTTTCGTAAAGCTTGTTACTTTCGTAAAAATCCCAAAAGCCGGATTTTTACACATAAACATTAAAATGTCACTACTTATTTGGTAAGCATTGCTCTTTTCTTACTTGTTCTACTGGGTGAATTCTTCGTCTAAGAGATTGTTCCAATTATTTTAGGTTAAATAGCAATGTTTACGAAAAGAGCCTAAAATTAGCATGCCTAAAAGTTTTAATACTATAAACAATTGTTCAATAATGTTAATTAGTGAAATCAGTGTATCACGTGCCAAAATCTGCCGAATGTATTTTTTATCACAGAAGAATATATGTTCGTAAATGATGTTTGAATATGATAAGCTTGTGATATAATGGTTAAAGCGGATTTAGACAGACTTTGTGACAACAACGATGAAAAATCGTTCACTAAAAATACAAAATTGGAGGGGGCAAATTTGGAGCAATTTCAGCTTGTTTCAAAATATGAGCCACAAGGTGATCAGCCCGGTGCGATCACTGAATTAGTTTCTGGAATAAACGAAGGAAAACGAATGCAAACTTTGCTGGGGGCTACAGGGACAGGGAAGACCTTTACGATTTCCAATGTCATTAAACAAGTGAACAAGCCGACACTGGTCATTGCCCATAATAAAACGTTAGCCGGCCAGCTTTACAGTGAGTTTAAGCAATTTTTCCCTAATAATGCTGTTGAATATTTCGTTTCGTATTATGACTACTACCAACCAGAGGCCTACATTGCCCATTCGGATACATACATTGAAAAGGACGCCAGCATTAACGACGAAATTGACAAACTACGTCACTCAGCAACTAGTTCTTTATTCGAGCGCCAGGATGTCATTATTATTGCCAGTGTCTCATGTATTTATGGGTTAGGTTCACCTGAGGAATATCGAGATCTAGTTGTCTCTCTTCGTACAGGCATGGAAAAAGACCGCAATCAGCTTCTTCGTGATTTGGTAGACATTCAATATGACCGCAATGACATTAATTTTACCCGTGGAACCTTCCGTGTTCGTGGGGATGTCGTTGAAATTTTTCCGGCTTCAAAAGACGAGCGCTGTATTCGTGTTGAGTTTTTTGGGGATGAAATTGACCGGATGACAGAAGTTGATGCTTTGACCGGTGAAATTCTTGGCGAACGTAGCCATGTCGCTATTTTCCCAGCATCCCACTTCGTTACTCGTGAAGAGAAACTAAAAAATGCGATCGTTCATATTGAAGCTGAACTTGAAGAGCGACTGAAGGAGCTTCATGAAAACGGGAAGCTCCTTGAAGCGCAGCGACTTGAGCAACGAACCCGCTACGATATTGAAATGATGCAAGAAATGGGTTATTGCAACGGAATTGAAAACTACTCGCGCCATTTAACGTTTCGTGAGCCAGGTGCGACACCATATACTTTACTTGATTTCTTTCCAGAAGACTTTTTGATGGTTGTCGATGAGTCCCATGTAACTCTGCCTCAGGTTCGAGGGATGTTCAATGGTGACCAAGCTAGAAAACAAGTGTTAGTCGACCACGGATTCCGCTTGCCTTCAGCGAAGGACAACCGGCCGCTACGCTTTGAAGAATTTGAGAAAAAGGTTAAGCAAGCGATTTTTGTTTCAGCAACACCAGGTCCTTACGAATTAGAACATACACCGAAAATGGTTGAGCAAATTATTCGCCCAACAGGACTGCTTGACCCTACAATAGATGTACGACCAATTCATGGTCAAATTGATGATTTAATTGGCGAAATCCATGACCGTGTCGAAAAAAATGAACGAGTCCTTGTGACGACATTAACGAAGAAAATGTCTGAAGACTTGACCGACTATTTAAAAGAACTCGGGATCAAGGTTCGCTACTTACATTCTGAGATTAAAACGTTAGAGCGGATCGAAATCATTCGTCAGCTCCGCTTGGGCACGTTTGATGTCCTTATCGGGATTAACCTGCTTCGAGAAGGGCTTGATATTCCTGAAGTTTCACTCGTGGCGATTTTAGATGCTGACAAAGAAGGGTTTTTACGCTCAGAACGCTCGTTAATTCAAACAACAGGTCGTGCAGCCCGAAATGCTTCTGGACATGTCATTATGTACGCCGATAAAATCACCAATTCCATGGATATTGCGATCAAAGAGACAAATCGTCGTCGCGCAATCCAAGAAGCATATAACTTAAAGCACGGAATTGTCCCAACAACTATTCAAAAGGATATACCGGATCTTATCAAAGCTACATTAGTAGCAGAAACAGACGAAGACTACGTAGCACCGCCAATCACGAAGTTAAGCAAGAAAGAACGTGCTGCCGTGATCGAGCGAATGGAAGCAGAAATGAAAGAAGCGGCAAAAGCATTAAACTTCGAACGCGCTGCCGAGCTACGTGATTTAATATTGGAGTTAAAAGCGGAAGGGTGACATGAATAAATGGCTTTAGAAAATATCGTTGTAAAAGGGGCGCGTTCTCACAATTTAAAAAATATTGATGTAACAATCCCCCGAGACAAGCTCGTTGTTCTGACAGGCTTGTCTGGATCAGGTAAGTCGTCTTTAGCTTTTGACACCATTTATGCAGAAGGACAACGGCGTTATGTAGAATCACTTTCAGCGTACGCACGTCAATTTTTAGGACAAATGGACAAGCCGGATGTCGATGCGATTGAAGGGTTATCTCCAGCAATCTCAATTGACCAAAAAACGACGAGCCGAAACCCTCGATCGACAGTAGGTACTGTCACTGAAATTTATGATTATTTACGACTTCTATATGCTCGCATCGGGCGTCCAGTTTGTCCGAAGCATGGGATTGAAATCTCATCCCAAACAATTCAGCAAATGGTCGATCAAATCATGGTTTTCCCAGAACGTACGAAAATGCAGATTTTAGCTCCGGTAGTTTCAGGACGCAAAGGTGAGCATGTAAAGACGTTAGAAGATATAAAAAAGCAAGGCTTCGTCCGTGTTCGCGTGAACGGCGAAATCCGCGAGGTTGCCGAAGAGATTGAATTAGAAAAAAACAAAAAACATAACATTGAGGTCGTGATTGACCGGATCGTCGTCAAACCAGGAATTGAAACAAGAATAGCCGATTCATTAGAAACAGCTTTAAATCTAGCTGATGGTCGGGTGATGATTGATATTATTGATGGTGAAGAGCTACTGTTTAGCCAACATCATGCCTGTCCACAATGTGGGTTTTCAATCGGTGAGCTTGAACCAAGAATGTTTTCCTTCAATAGCCCGTTTGGTGCTTGTCCAACCTGTGATGGTCTCGGAACAAAGCTAGAGGTTGATTTAGATCTCGTTATTCCTGATTGGTCACGGACTTTAAGAGGCCATGCGATCGCACCTTGGGAGCCAACGAGTTCTCAATACTATCCGCAGCTACTTACGAGTGTTTGTGATCATTATGGAATTGATATGGATGTTCCAATCGAACAAATTCCGAAGCATTTGCTTGAAAAAGTTTTAGCTGGTACAAATGGTGAAAAAATCTATTTCCGCTATGAGAATGAATTTGGCCATATTCGTGAAAATCATATCGAGTTTGAAGGTGTTCTTTACAACCTTGCGCGCCGCTACAAAGAAACAAGCTCAGATTACATTCGTGAACAAATGGAAGGCTACATGGCGCAAAAGCCATGTCCAACTTGTCGCGGCAACCGCTTGAAAAAGAAAGCTTGGCTGTGCTCATTAATGGCAAACAAATTGGCGAGATTACTGCCCTGTCTGTCAAAGAGGCAAAGCAATTTTTCGAAACACTCGACCTAACTGAAAAAGAACAGGCAATCGCCCGGCTGATCTTACGTGAAATCGGGGAGCGTCTAGGCTTCTTAATTAATGTCGGTCTTGATTACCTATCGCTTTCAAGAGCGGCGGGGACGTTATCTGGTGGGGAAGCGCAGCGGATTCGTTTAGCAACACAGATCGGCTCTTCACTGATGGGGGTTCTCTACATTTTAGACGAGCCTTCAATCGGACTTCATCAGCGCGACAACAATCGTCTGATTGCCACCCTAGAGCATATGCGCAACCTTGGTAACACACTGATTGTCGTTGAGCATGACGAGGATACGATGATGGCAGCCGATTATATTATTGACATCGGTCCGGGTGCGGGAGTTCATGGTGGAATGATTACGGCAGAAGGTACCCCTGAAGAAATTATGAACGATGATCAATCGTTAACCGGGCAATACCTCTCCGGGAAAAAATTCATTTCGCTTCCGGCAGAACGACGCAAGTCTGACGGACGCTTCTTAGAGATTAAAGGAGCAACCGAAAACAACCTGAAAAATGTCTCGGTGAAATTTCCATTAGGTGTTTTTGTCGCTGTTACAGGGGTGTCAGGCTCAGGAAAGAGTACCTTAATAAACGAAATTTTATACAAAGCACTAGCCCAAAATCTGTATAGAACAAAAGTAAAGCCAGGAAAGCATAAAGTAGTCGATGGCTTAGATCATATCGATAAAGTCATTGATATCGACCAATCACCCATCGGTCGGACACCAAGGTCAAATCCAGCGACATACACAGGAGTGTTTGATGACATCCGCGATGTATTTGCGATGACAAACGAATCAAAAGTCCGTGGTTATAAAAAAGGACGCTTTTCCTTTAACGTCAAAGGTGGTCGTTGTGAAGCTTGTCGTGGCGACGGGATTATCAAAATTGAAATGCACTTCTTACCCGACGTTTACGTTCCATGTGAGGTTTGCCATGGCAAACGCTACAACCGTGAAACATTAGACATTACTTATAAGGGCAAATCAATCTCTGAAATTCTCGATATGACAGTTGAGGATGGCGTCGAATTTTTCGCAAACATCCCAAAGATCAAGCGAAAAATTCAAACATTACTAGATGTTGGTCTAGGATATATGAAACTTGGCCAACCGGCAACAACCTTATCTGGAGGCGAAGCACAGCGCGTCAAGCTTGCATCTGAGCTTCATCGCCGTTCGACTGGTAAAACGATTTACATTCTTGACGAGCCAACAACAGGACTTCACGTCGATGATATCGACCGCTTACTCAAAGTACTGCAGCGCCTTGTTGATCAAGGGGATACCGTATTAGTCATCGAGCACAACCTTGATGTCATTAAGACTGTAGATCATATTATTGACTTGGGCCCAGAAGGTGGCGACAAAGGCGGAATGATCGTCGCCACAGGAACGCCAGAAGACGTCGCAGCCACAGCTACATCTTATACAGGACAATACCTAAAACCAATCTTAGAACGAGATCGCGAACGTATGAAAGAACGAATTAAGGCGATATCAAGATAAAATGAAATGAGGCTGACAGGATGATGTCAGCCTCGTTTTTTGATTGATAAAATTTTTCCAAAGAACGGTGCTATGTGAGTACATAAAATAAAGTGTCCCCATCCATTTATCGTAAGTAATGGTGTTTTTTCATTCTTTCAGGAAAAAATAACTAAATAAATCTCATAATTACTGAGATGATAAACAGATAAGGGATCGATTAAAAATGAAATTTCTCATTAGCATGAATCTCTCATTAATAATTATGGTTACATTTTTTGCGTTACCCAAAAGATTACATATTCTCGAGCATGTCTTTTTGTGGATGGTCCTAGTATTTACGATCACTAGTACCACGTCTGTGATTGTTGATAATGTGGATTTCTGGACGCTTTCTGATAAAGTGAATTTACATTCAACGTTCAAACTTGTTCAAATGGTTGGGTTACCGCTACTGATTCAGTTATTTATCGAACGTATTTACAGCAAAGGAAAACGGTTAGTTTCCTTCTTTAGTTGCCTTATACTTTTACTTCTATTTGAGTCGATATTAATTTGGAGTGGAATTATTGAACATACCAATTGGAATTTTTTCTTTTCCTTTATTCTTTGGGTCGCTTTGCTTCTCTTAATCATGGGAATGCACTATCTATTTAGAAAACAATTAAGCAAAGAGGGAGTGCTATCGTGAACAAACTGTTACCACTTCCTCAAAAGTTTGATGAAAATGAATGGTTTTTTATCATATCGCTGATGATTGCGATCATTGCCTATTGGCGCTTACCAAAAAAGTTTAAACCAAGTATAACGATCTTGTTGCTTATTTTCGGGGCTACGGTAGCACGTGTGGCAGATAAACTATTAGCAGCACCTAAAACAAATTTTTATAATGTCGTAGATACAGGGAAGTATGAACTATTTGATGTCATCTCTTATCCGCTTTATTCTTTTTCTAGTTACTTTTTTATTTATGTGTATTCACATTTTCAATTCAGAGGAATTGGCCTAGTGCTATTCATTGTTTTCACATCCCTAGCAGGGACATTATATGAATACCTTGGTTCTTTGTTTCATTTTTTCAAATATGATGAGTGGCACGTTTTTTACTCCTTTTCCGTGTATTTATTCGTTCAGCCTCTGACCATCTTATTTTTCCATGTGGTTACATATTTCCACTCAAAAAAAGAGTAACTCAGTCTCAAGACGGTTTTTTTTTCGTTTGGTGATGATAAAATTAAGTTATCAAAATAAGTACTTACCATGGAGTGAGTTGTAGTAGTGAAAATAATGAATGGAAAGTACTGCAGCGTCTTGTTGATCAAGGGGATACCGTATTAGTCATCGAGCACAACCTTGATGTCACTAAGACTGTTGACCATATTATTGACTTGGACCAGAAGGTGGCGACAAAGGCGGAATGATCGTCGCCATTGGAACGCCAGAAGACGTCGCAGCCACTGCTGCGTCTTATACAGGACAATACCTAAAACCAATCTTAGAACGAGATCGCGAACGAATGAAAGAACGAATTAAGGGGATATCAAGATAGAATAAAATGAGGCGGATGTCAGCCTCGTTTTTTAATTCCTCATGAAAATGGGTTGAAATAGGTGAATTAGCCGAATAAATACAAAAGTTGTTCGAATAACTCAAAAAGTTGTTCGAATAAATGCAAAAGTTAGCCGAATAATCGAAAAAGTTGTTCGAATAACCTCAATAGAAGAAACAAAAAAACCAATCTACACCACTTAGTTTCTCACATATTTCATTTACTCAGTCTCAAGACGGTTTTTTTTTCGTATGATGATGATAAAATTGAGTTATCTAATGAAATTCACAATTATTTTTTCACAATTACATTTTGATTGATATCACTTATGGAAAATACTAACCATAGAGAAGAAACTTTTTCTTTTTCGAATCGTAACTAAAGATAGGTAAAATAAGAGGAGGTTGTTATTATGCAGGAAGAACGCAAAATGATCTTAAAAATGATTGAGGACGGAAAGATCACCGCAGATGAGGGAGTTGCGTTACTCAAGGAGTTAGGTGAAACGGAGAAGACGGCTTCAAAGAAAGAGGCTAACACATTTTTATCAAATGATGTTGATTGGGAGAACGGCAGAGATTATCGCGGGAAATACAGTCAACCATCATTTACGAACCGCTTTACCGATTTTATCGAGCAGGCTGTTCAAAAAATTAAAGAGTTCGACCTTGATTTAAACTTCGGTAACTCAGTTGAAATTGATCACATTTACCAGCACCGTGACAGCAACATTCAACGAGTGGACATCGCTGTTGAAAATGGAAGTGTTAACTTTGTACCTTGGGATGAAAATGATGTTCGAGTTGAGTGTAAAGTAAAGGTTTATCGGGAAAAAGACGTTGAGGCTGCTCGTAAGTATTTTTTAGATGAAGTATCTTTTCATGTCACTGATGATAAGCTGCGCTTTAAATCTCGTGAAAAGTCGTTGAAGATTAACGCAACGTTCTACATCCCACGAAAAGCCTATGAAGAAGTGAAGTTATATACATTTAATGGCCATTTAAATGGGGAAACCATTGAAGCTCGTGAACTTGAAGCAAAAACGGTCAATGGACGTATTTCGATTGATAAGCTAACGGGTACGAAAGCAAACTTAGAAACCGTCAATGGCAGCATCAATGTAACTACATTAGAAACAGAAAAGGTCGAAGCGAAAACAGTCCATGGCACGGTCAATTTAGCGGTGTCTGGTGGCGAAGTCGATATCGAAACATTAAATGGCACCATTAAATACAAGCTGACGGAAAAAGTAAAAGCAAAAGCTTATCTAAAAACAACCACAGGAAGCATCGAAATGACTGTACCTGCTGATATGAAAACAGAAGCAGAGTTCAAAACGGTAGTCGGTGGGTTTACATGTGATTTACCAGATATGCAAATCCTTGATGAGAAAAAGGATATCGTCAATAAATCAGTAACATTTGTTTCAAATAAAGGTGTTGAGCCGGTATTTTACGTAGAAGCAGAAGCACGGACTGGATCAATCCTCATTCAAAATTAGAAGGGAATAGATGAAAGTGAAAAGGTTAGTTCGAACCCAGCATGATCGTAAATTAACAGGGGTTTGTGGTGGCTTAGGCCAATATTTTAATATTGATCCAACAATCGTGAGAATTCTTTTTCTAATTCTCATTATTCCTACAGCGTTTTTTACGATGCCAATTGCGTATCTAGTAGCCACAATGCTTATTCCAAATGAACAGGACGTCCGTTAACCATGCGCTGGCTCATTCATCTGCTAGTCAATAGTGTTGTCCTTGTCGTCGTTGCTGGTTATTTTGAAGGTTTTTATTTAGAAAGTGTCTCAGCAGCAATCATCGCAAGTGTCTTGCTTTCGATTATTAATATTCTCTTAAAGCCAATCCTTGTGATCTTAACCTTACCGGTGACTGTGATCACGTTCGGTTTTTTCCTATTCGTAATTAATGCGATAACATTGATGATCACGGCAAGTTTGATGGGCGACGCCTTTCAGATTTCCGGATTTGGGATGGCGATCTTTGCATCAATTATCATCAGTCTATTAACGATGCTGATCAATAATTTTGTTGTCAAACCGATGCAAAAAAAATAACGATAATCAGAAAACATTCAGGTCTATAGGATCTGAGTGTTTTTTTTTGACAAGGTTGTTTTCGCAAAGTTTGTAGCTTTCGTAAAAATCCCAAAAGCCGGATTTTTACACATAAACACTTAGATATCACTACTTATTTAGTTGCATGCTCTTTTCTTACTTATTCTACTGGGTGAATTCTTCAACTTAGGGATTTTTCTAATTATCTTAGGTTAAAAATCAACTAGTTTTTTTGTGCGACGAGTAACCGCAGGAGCAGTTATTACGAAAAGAGCTTTGTCAACGTGAAATTCTACGTGATTGATGATTAATTATGGTAAAATGTATAAGTCATCATTTAGAAGTGAAAATAAATGTATGTGAGTGAATTTCATAATTGCCTTAACTACGCAACTACAGTTATAACGTAGTTGCGAAAAATGAATGTTGAAATTCATTGATGTATCATAGATGAGTTTTTTAGAGAAAGAATGGAGGACGTTTCATGCCAAAGGTAACAGCGCATCATTTAATGGAAGTGTTCGATCTCGAACTAATTAGTGGCGAAGAAGGAATTTACCGCCCGATCACGACAAGTGACATCTCGCGTCCAGGAATGGAAATGGCGGGTTACTTCAATTATTATCCAGCGACCCGTGTTCAATTATTAGGAAAAACGGAGTTAACGTTCTTTGCTCAGCTAAACGAAAGTGAAAAAACAGACCGCATGGAACGTCTTTGTACATACGATACACCAGCCATTATTATCTCTCGTGGTTTGGAAATTCCGTCCCAACTATTGGTAGCCTCAGATAAATATGGCGTGCCGGTCATGCGTTCGAAGTTAACGACAACGCGCTTAAGTAGTACCTTAACAAACTACCTAGAAAATCAATTGGCACCGATGACTGCTGTTCATGGTGTCTTAATTGACATTTATGGCATTGGGGTTCTCATTACTGGTTCAAGTGGTGTCGGTAAAAGTGAAACGGCCCTTGACTTAGTTCGAAGAGGGCATCGCTTAGTTGCAGATGACTCTGTCGAAATTCGCCAAGAGCATGATGGGTCACTTGTTGGAAAATCACCAGAATTAATCCGCCACTTACTAGAAATCCGCGGATTAGGAATTATTAATGTAATGACGTTGTTCGGTGCTGGAGCCGTTCGTTTATTTACACCAATCCAGTTAGTGATTCATCTAGAGCTTTGGGACCAGAAAAAAGCGTATGATCGATTAGGGCTTGATGAAGAAATCATGAAAGTTTTTGACACTGGCTTGCCAAGAATTACGGTACCTGTTCGTCCAGGTCGTAACCTTGCCGTTATTGTTGAGGTTGCTGCAATGAACTTCCGACTTAAGCGAATGGGGATTAACGCTGCAGAAGAATTTTCAGAAAGACTTTCAAGTGTCATTGAAGAAGGCGATCGCGAGGAAATATAATACGAGTTTAGAGTGTAAAGTGTAAAGTTTAGAGTGTTGTGAGTTTTAACCGCGAAGCAAAACCCTCACAGACTCTACACTCTACACTATAAACTCTACACTAAAAAAGAAAGAGGTGCTTAGATGATTTATCAAATTCAGCCATTGAACCCTGTGGCGCTTGATCTAGGGTTTCTTACTGTCTACTGGTATGGGCTAATTATTGGGTTTGGAGCGTTTTTAGGATATTTACTAGCAAATCGAGAGGCAGTGAAGCGTGGCTTACCAAAAGACATGTTCGCTGATGTTTTGCTCTATGCCATTCCGGTTGCAATTATTTCAGCGAGACTTTATTATGTCATTTTTAAGTGGGATTACTATAGTCAACATCCAGGTCAAATTTTGGCGATTTGGGAAGGTGGCTTGGCAATCCACGGTGGTTTAATTGGTGCACTTATTACTGGTTATATTTTTGCAAAAAAACGTGGCGTTTCGTTTTGGAAGCTTGCTGATATTGCCGCTCCAAGCATTTTACTAGGTCAGGCCATTGGTCGTTGGGGGAACTTTATGAACCAAGAGGCTCACGGTGGCCCAGTTGACCCTGAATTTTTGCATAGACTGCAATTACCGCAATTCATTATTGATCAGATGTACATTAATGGACAGCATTATCATCCAACATTTTTATATGAATCTCTTTGGAGTTTACTAGGGGTTGCCATCTTAATATATCTACGTCGCGTTAATTTACGCCGCGGTCAGCTATTCTTCGCGTATGTGATTTGGTATTCAGTAGGCAGATTTTTTATCGAAGGCTTACGTACTGATAGTTTAATGATGTTTGATTTACTAAGAACCGCGCAGGTCGTATCGTTAGTTTCAATTATTGGCGCTGTGGTCCTGATTATTTATCGTAACAAAATGGGGCTAGCAGATGAGCGTTACCTAGATGCAGAACCAGAGAAGAAGAAAGTGAAGAAAAAGAAAAGCAAATAGGGAGTGAGAGATTTTGGGTAGTTTAAAAAGGGGCTTACTAGTAGGTTTAAAGACAACTTGGACATTAGGAAAAATCATTTTTCCAATTACCCTTTTGGTGACGATTATTGGTCATACGCCACTATTAAAGTGGCTAGCTCAAATTCTCTCACCAGTGATGAGTATTCTCGGATTGTCTGGTGAAGCGGCCATTCCGTTAGTACTTGGAAATGTATTAAATTTGTATGCAGCGATAGGGGCAATACTCACACTAGATTTATCAGTAAAAGAGGTTTTTATATTAGCAGTCATGCTTTCATTTTCTCATAACTTACTAGTTGAATCGGCCGTAGCCACAAAAGTCGGCATTCGCATGTCAGTCGTCCTTGGTGTTCGTATCGGACTCGCGCTTTTTTCAGGCTTAGCGATCAATTTTTTCTGGGATGGCGGTAGTGAACAAGCCCAATACGGTTTCGTTTCAACAGGTACTCAGGGCGAAGTCACTGGCTGGGGAGCAATCATCTACCAAGGTTTGGAGAGTGCAACATTAGGTGTTTTCCAATTAGCACTAATTGTCATTCCGATTATGGTTGCCGTGCAAATCATGAAAGATTTAAACTGGCTCACCTGGTTTTCAAAGGCCATGTCACCATTTACGAGGATGCTCGGAATGAAAGAAAACACTTCGACCACATTAGCCGCAGGGCTTGTTTTTGGCCTAGCATACGGCGCCGGCGTGATGATGCAAGCAGTGAAAGAAGACGGCGTCAAAAAGAAAGATTTATATTTAGCCTTTATTTTTCTCGTCGCCTGCCATGCCGTCGTCGAAGATACCTTACTCTTTATTCCCTTAGGCATCCCGATTTGGCCGCTATTTCTCATCCGCCTGGTCACCGCCATCGTCCTGACGATGCTCGTTGCCTTTGTGTGGAACCGGCTTGAGAAGAATGGCCAAGTTACAGAAGAAAAAGAAGTGATATAGAGGTATGAGTTTTGAGTTATGAGTTAAGAGTCAAATGGGGCAAGCCTCGCAGCCATTACCCACGCAAACTCAACACTCAACACTCAACACTTAAAACTATTAAAAGGAGTTCTAACATGAAAATAGATACGGTGTTATTTGATTTAGATGGTACATTAATTAATACGAACGAGCTAATTATTGCTTCGTTTTTGCATACGTTAGATCATTATTTTCCGAATGAATATACGCGTGAAAAAGTCATCGAATTTATTGGGCCATCCTTACATGATAGCTTTAGTCGCTTAAACCCTGACAAAGTGGATGAGATGATTGATATGTACCGTACGTTTAATCATGAAAAGCATGATGAGTTGGTCTTAGAGTACGGGACTGTAAAGGAAACTGTAAAGGCTCTCCATGAAAAGGGTTATAAGCTAGCGGTCGTTACAACAAAGCGTTCAGATACGGCACGAATGGGCTTGAAGCTAATGGGTCTTGAGCCATACTTCCCAGTCCTTGTTGGGATTGATAACGTTGAAAAAGTTAAGCCTGACCCAGAGCCGCTGTTAAATGCACTTGAACAATTAGATTCATCACCTGAGCGAGCGATTATGGTTGGCGATAGCCAATATGACGTTCTAGGTGGAAAAAATACAGGTACGAAAACAGCTGCGGTTGCTTGGACAATTAAAGGCCGTGAATTTTTAGAAGCGTATGAGCCAGATGTGATGCTTGAAACAATGTCTGACTTGCTCACGTACCTAGGAGAAGATTCTCTTGGCTAGACGTACGACACGCTATCCAGTTGAAGGCGCAAATTCCCTTTGGCAAATCTACAAAACGGTGCCCTTTTTAAAGGTCATGAAAAATTTTGTTATCATCCAAATTGCTCGCTACACCCCTTCAGTCGCCGTTAAAAATTGGCTTTACCGCACATTTTTACGGATGAAGGTAGGCGATCAAACGGCTGTAGCTCTCATGGTGATGATGGATATTATGTTTCCTGAAAAAATCAGTATCGGTAGGAATTCAGTGATTGGCTACAACACCACGATACTAGCGCATGAATACTTAGTTAACGAATACCGCCTTGGTGAGGTCATTATTGGTGATGAAGTTATGGTTGGTGCGAACACCACGATTTTGCCTGGTGTAACCATCGGTGACCGAGCAATTGTTGCTGCCGGTTCCCTCGTCCATAAAGACGTCCCAGCCGGTGCCTTTGTCGGCGGAAATCCAATGCAGATCATTAGAGAAGCAGACAGCCCTAACTAGATGGGTAAAAATGAAACAAGCCGGGGAGGCTTGTTTTTTTTCCGTCTCATCGCAAATGATAGAATAACGCGTCGATTTGATAGGATAAATGAGAAATTGATTGAATAATTTGGGAAATGAGAGAATAACCTCAGGAAATGATTGAATAAGTAAGCAATTTGAATGAATAGCTAACTTCACGACCTTCATAAGGTGATTTGCCCTAACAACCCCGCCGTAAATTCGCAAAAAATCATCCCAAAACTCAAAAAACCACCACAAGCCAGTGTACGGTCGTGGTGGTTTATTACATTTATCCCTTATAAAACCGAATATTCTAAAAATACTAGCTTTCCTCCGCCGTTTCCTTTATCATTTTTACTACAGATAATTTCTCACATAAGAGTGGCAAACTTTGTAATGGAGGAATGGAAATGAATACTTTTGAAATTGCAGTTATTCCTGGGGATGGGATTGGCAATGAAGTGGTGCCAGCTGCTCTCCGTGTTCTTGAGGCGGCTAGTGAAATTGATGGGGGACTTTCTTTTAAATGGACAAACTTTCCGTGGGGTTGTCAGTATTACCTTGAGCATGGAAAGATGATGTCTGATGATGGGATTGCTGCATTAAAGAATTTTGATCAAATATTTTTAGGGTCAGTCGGAATGCCAAACCTTGTTCCCGACCATATCTCGCTATGGGGACTGTTAATTAAAATTCGCCGTGAAATGAAACAAGCGATTAATCTACGTCCGGTAAAACTGCTCCGTGGCCTTAATTCGCCACTTAAAAATCCGAAAGATTTCGATTTTGTCGTCGTTCGCGAAAATTCAGAAGGTGAATATTCAGAGAGCGGTGGACGGATCCATCAAGGTGAAGAAGAGATTGCGATTCAAAATGCGATTTTTACCCGCAAAAGTACCGAACGTGCGATGAAATATGCCTTCGAATTAGCAAGCCAACAAAAAAATCATGTAACGAGCGCAACGAAATCCAATGGAATTACATACAGTATGCCGTTCTGGGATGATGTCTTTCAAGATGTTCAAAAGCACTATCCAGATATTAAAACAACCAGTACACATATTGACGCGTTAGCAGCATTTTTGGTGATGAAGCCAGAAGTTTTTGATGTCATTGTAGCTTCCAACCTCTTTGGTGATATTCTTACCGATTTAGGTGGCGCCATCATGGGCAGTATTGGCGTTGCGCCTGCTGCTAATTTGAATATTGAGAGACAATATCCGTCGATGTTTGAACCTGTTCATGGGTCTGCTCCAGATATTGTCGGAAGGGGCATTGCAAACCCAATTGGCCAAATTTGGACCGGGAAGATGATGCTAGATTTTCTCGGGTACAACGAAATTGGCTCACTCATTCTTGCGGCCGTTGAGGATACACTAGAGTCAGGGATTAAGACCGGTGACCTTGGTGGTACCGCAACAACAGAAGAAGTAACAAATGCAGTAATCAAAAATCTAAAGAAACGTAGCTAGAATTTGAGGGAATAGCTTGGAAAATCTCCAGGCTATTTTTTATAGGGATTTCGCTACGATGTGAACTTTCTAAAAATTTGCACATACTACCACTAAAACAGCACAAAAAGGTTGACGGGTATATCTGAGCGGTGTAGACTACTACTTAAGATCCTTTATCATATTAGCAGAGTAAAGTGTACAGATAGAAGAACGGAGTGTGAGGAATGTCAAAGCCATTTATGTTTGAAAAGCCAATTGGAATGCGTGATACGCTTCCACAATTATATGAAGCTAAGAACCAAATCCGCCAAGCGATGAGAACAGAAGTAAAGCTTTGGGGTTACCAACCAATTGAAACACCGACGTTAGAATACTATGAAACTGTTGGGGTCGCCTCGGCGATTTTAGATCAGCAGTTGTTTAAACTTTTAGACCAACGCGGCAATACGCTTGTGTTACGTCCTGATATGACCGCACCAATTGCCAGACTTGCTGCATCAAGCTTAAAAGATGTCAGTACGCCGCTACGATTAGCCTATGATACAAATGTTTTCCGCTCGCAACACGACGAAGGCGGACGACCAGCGGAATTTGAACAAATCGGTGTCGAGTTAATCGGTGATGAAACGAGTAGTGCTGATGGTGAGGTCATTGCGCTAATGATCGCTTCTTTGAAAAAAGCAGGTCTCAACCATTTTAAAATTGCCATCGGTCACGTTGGTTATGTGAATGCCTTGTTAGTCGATATCGTCGGCAATGAAGAGCGCGCCAATACGCTCCGCCGCTATTTATATGAAAAAAATTACGTTGGCTACCGCCAGCATGTGAAAAGCCTATCCCTATCATCGATTGATAAAAGTCGCCTACTTCAACTACTTAATCTACGTGGCGATTTTTCAAAATTGACTCTCGCAAAAGAGCTCGTCACAAACGGTGAAGCGAAAAAAGCGCTCGATGAACTTGAGAAACTTTGGGGTGTCCTTGATTGCTACGAAATTACTGATTTTGTCAAACTAGACCTAAACCTAGTTATGCATATGAGCTATTATACCGGTGCCGTTTTCGAAGCCTACAGCGATAACCTCGGGACACCAATCGCCTCAGGAGGTCGCTATGATGAATTGCTTCAAAAGTTCAATCGTCCGGCACCAGCCACTGGCTTTGGCATCCGTTTAGATTTACTTGTTAAAGCCCTCGGCGTCACCGCAGAAAAAGAGGCAATTACCTGTATCATTTACTCAAACGAACGCCGTAAAGATGCGATCGAACTAGCCAAAGAAAAACGCCTTGAAGGCACGGCAGTCATTCTTCAGGATCTCTCAGGTGTCAAAGACGTCGATCAATTTTCCAAAAGCTATGAAGATATCATTTATTGCATCGGCAAAAACGGAAAGGGGGACAACTAAATGCTAACAGTAGCAATGCCAAAAGGACGAATTTTTGAAGAAGCTGTTGAACTGCTTCGGAAAGCGGGTTACGATCTTCCGCCTGAGTTTGAAGACAGCCGTCGCTTGATCATTGATGCACCTGAAGCGGGCATGCGCTTTATTTTAGCGAAACCAATGGATGTCCCTACCTACGTCGAGCACGGTGTCGCCGATATTGGGGTGGCTGGAAAAGACACGATGATTGAAGAAGAGCGTGACGTTTACGAAGTGCTCGATCTGAAAATTAGCGAATGCTACATGGCCGTTGCAGCACTGCCAACCTATGAAAAAAGCAATGACATCGCTCCAAAAGTTGCTTCAAAATACCCGAACCTAGCCGCCAGCTACTTCCGCGAACAAGGCGAGCAGGTCGAAATTATAAAATTGAACGGATCAATCGAACTTGCACCACTAATTGGCCTGGCCGATCGAATCGTTGATATTGTTTCAACCGGTAGTACCTTAAGAGCAAACGGGCTTGTCGAGCTTGAGAAAATCGTCACGATTACATCCCGACTGATCGTCAATCCAGTTAGCTACCGCATGAAGGACGCCATCATCGACGAAGTGGTCGAGCGCCTAGCTGCCGTTATCGAGGGGGAAGAACAATGAAAATCGAGAAAGTAACGTCCAAAGTCTCATTAAAACGCAGCATCGACCAAGGAACAGACGCTCAGCAACAAGCTGTTACAGCGATTATTGAGCAAGTTCGATCTGAAGGTGATGCGTCAGTTCGTGCCCTAACGGAAAAATTCGATGGGGCTACACTCTCAAGTTTTAAAGTGACCGACCAAGAACTAGAAGAAGCCTACGCACAAATTGATGACAATGTCCTTGCTGCGCTTCGCGAGGCAAGTGAGAATATCCGCCGCTTCCATGAACGTCAAAAGCGCCAGTCATGGTTGACAACTGAAGCGGATGGGACGATTTTAGGTCAGAAAATCACGCCACTAGACTCAGTTGGCGTCTACGTTCCTGGTGGAACAGCTGCTTACCCATCATCCATTTTAATGAACGTCATCCCAGCCCAAGTGGCCGAAGTCAAAAAGATTGTTATGGTTTCCCCACCAGGAAAAGATGGCCGCCTTCCGGCTGGCGTTTTAGTCGCAGCCAAGGAATTAGGCGTAGAACATATTTATAAAATGGGTGGTGCGCAAGCTGTCGCAGCGCTCGCCTACGGAACCGAAACAGTCCCTGCCGTCGACAAAATTGTTGGACCAGGCAACATCTACGTAGCCCTCGCTAAACGCGCTGTCTTTGGTCACGTTGACATTGACATGATCGCCGGCCCAAGTGAAATTGTTGTTCTAGCAGATGAAGGTGCAAACCCTGGGTACATAGCTGCTGACCTATTATCACAAGCAGAACACGATGCACTAGCATCAGCTGTTTTAGTGACGCCATCAAGAGAACTAGCTGAAGCTGTGTCTCTCGAAGTAGAAAAGCAACTCGCGACGCTACCACGTAAAGAAATTGCCGCAGCATCAATCCGCGATTACGGAGCGATTTATGTGACGAAGGATTTAGATGAAGCAATCGACGTTGTCAATGAACTAGCACCAGAGCATCTAGAGGTTCTGACTGCCGAGCCAATGGCGCTCTTAGGGAAAATTCGTCACGCTGGAGCAATCTTCTTAGGACCATATAGCTCAGAGCCAGTTGGCGACTACTTTGCCGGGCCAAATCACGTCTTACCAACAAACGGGACAGCACGCTTCTCAAGCCCACTAAACGTAGACGATTTCACAAAAAAATCAAGCATCATTTCCTATAGCAAAACGGCCATGCTAAATAACGGCCACAAAATCGCCGCACTCGCCCGCCTCGAAGGCCTCGAAGCCCACGCCCGCGCGGTAGAAATTCGATTGGTGTCTGACACCGCTCGTGGACAATTTTAATCATAAGTCCACGCCAGGGGGACTTTCTCCTTGTAACCTCGAAGGAAAATGGTAGTATGCAAAAATGTTGAAGGTAGACTTAGAAACTTAGATAGATTGATTGGAGGAAGGGAAATTGAGTAGAACGGCTGGTATTGAACGGAATACGAATGAAACGCAAATTAAGCTTGAGTTACAAATAGATGGTGAGGGCAAGGCGAATATTCAAACGCCTGTGCCATTCCTTAATCATATGCTTGACCTTTGGACGAAGCATGGTCTTTTTGATTTAACGATTGAAGCCAATGGAGATGTTGAGATCGATGATCATCACACAACAGAGGATATTGGGATTTGTTTAGGAATAGCGCTAAAAGATGCGCTTGGTGATAAAAAAGGCATTAAGCGTTATGGTAGTGCGATGGTCCCGATGGACGAAACGCTTGCTCAGGTTGTCGTCGATTTAAGTAATCGTCCGCACTTAGAATACCGGGCAGAGCTTCCAAGTGCGAAAGTTGGAACGTTTGATACAGAGCTTGTCCATGAATTTCTATGGAAGTTTGCGCTTGAAGCAAGAATCAACCTTCACGTGATCGTTCATTACGGAACGAATACGCACCACATCATCGAAGCGATATTTAAAGCGTTAGCGAGAGCGCTGGATGAGGCAACAACGGTCGATCCGCGCATTAAAGGAGTGCCATCAACGAAAGGGATGTTATAGATGATTGGAATTGTTGATTATGGAATGGGCAATCTCCATAGTGTCAGTAAAGCGTTAGAGCGTTTAAACTATGACTATTTTATTTCTGAAGATCAAGACGAGCTCCAAAAAGCGGATGGTCTCATTTTACCTGGGGTTGGTTCTTTCAAAGATGCCATGGCCATTCTCCGTTCTGAAAAATTAGATCAATTTTTACTGGAATGGGCGAGATCTGGAAAGCCTTTACTAGGAATTTGCCTCGGGATGCAGCTCCTTTTCGAAGAAAGCGAAGAGAATGGTGAAACCAAGGGCCTAGCGCTTCTTCAAGGCAAAGTGCGTCGCTTTAAGGGTGTAACCCAATCAGGAGAGCGCTATAAAGTGCCGCACATGGGCTGGAACCGTCTTGAATTTCAGCAAAAACATCCGCTCTTAGACGATGTCGAGGAAGGGCACGTCTATTTCGTTCACTCCTATGTCGTTCAAGGTATGGACCCAACACAATTACTAGCTAGTAGCAGCTACAATGGCGTTGTTCCTGCAGTTGTGGGCAAAAACAATGTCTTAGGAGCCCAATTTCACCCTGAAAAAAGCAGTACGGTCGGCATGAAGCTACTCGAAAACTTTGCAAACCTAGTAACGAAAAAGAGAGAGGCGAAAATTCATGAGTAAATTTATCATTTATCCGGCGATTGATATTCGCGACGGGAATTGTGTTCGCCTCATTCAAGGAGACTATGACCAAGAAACGGTGTACGGCAATTCTCCGTTAGACATGGCGAGACGTTTTGCAGAAGCGGGTGCAGAGTGGATCCACACGGTTGATCTAGACGGAGCCAAAGCAGGCCGACGCGTCAACCATGAGCATGTCATCGCGATTGCGCGCGAGTTAGACGTAAAAGTACAGGTTGGCGGTGGCATCCGAACTCCGGAAGATGTGGCTGCTTACTTAGACAATGGCGTTGACCGGGTAATACTCGGAAGCTCGGCCATTAAAGATCCGGAATTTGTCAAAGCGATGCTAAAGCAATACGGTGAAAAAATTGCCATTGGCATCGATGCTAGAGACGGCTTTGTGGCAACGGAAGGCTGGCTTGAAACTTCGAAAGTGACCGCTGAAGCGTTAGGAATTGAACTTGCTAGTTTCGGTGCTGAGGTTTTTATTTTTACCGACATATCCCGTGATGGCATGCTTTCAGGACCAAATACAGAAGCAATTGCCAAGCTTGCCCGTGCCACTGGCAAAGAGGTGATCGCTTCAGGTGGAGTGAGCTCGCTTGATGATATCACCGAGCTAAAGCAATTCGAAAAAGACGGGATTGCCGGTGCGATTACTGGAAAAGCCTTATATACAAACCAATTTACACTTGCAGAAGCGTTGGAACGAGGTGCTGCTAGTGTTAGCTAAACGAATTATTCCCTGCCTCGATGTCAAAGAGGGCCGCGTAGTCAAAGGCGTTCAGTTTGTCAATTTACGCGATGCTGGTGACCCTGTCGAACTTGCCGCCTTTTACGACGAGCAAGGCGCCGATGAACTCGTTTTTTTAGATATATCAGCCTCTCATGAAGGGCGCAAAACAATGGTTGATGTCGTTGAACAAGTAGCCGGGCAATTAGCCATCCCCTTCACCGTTGGCGGTGGCATCAACACACTAGCGGATATGAAACGAATTTTACGAGCAGGAGCAGATAAAGTCTCACTAAATACTGCAGCGGTCAATCGCCCAGAATTGATTACCGAAGGAGCAGTTTTCTTCGGCAGCCAATGTATCGTTGTCGCAATTGACGCAAAATATGATGAAGCTCTTGACTCTTGGCGCGTTTACACACATGGCGGCCGCAAGCCCACCGAATGGGAAGTCGTTGCTTGGGCCGAGGAAGCCGTCCGTCGCGGCGCTGGAGAAATCCTCCTCACAAGTATGGACCAAGACGGGGAAAAGAAAGGCTTTGACCTACCACTAACGAAGGCTGTTGGCGAAGCGGTATCAGTTCCAGTCATTGCCTCAGGTGGAGCTGGCGCGAAAGAAGACTTCGATCCGGTGTTTAAAGAAGCCAAAGCAGACGCAGCCTTGGCAGCATCAATTTTTCACTATAAAGAAACATCTGTCGCCGAAGTGAAAAGCTTTTTAAAACAGAGAGGGGTTGAAGTTCGCTAATGAACGTTACATTCGATGAAAAGGGACTAATCCCGGCTGTTGTGCAGGACGCCACAAGTAAAGAAGTGCTAACCGTTGCCTATATGAATGAAGAATCCCTGCAAAAAACGCTGGAAACGCGCGAGACCTGGTTTTATAGCCGGTCCCGTCAAGAACTATGGCATAAAGGCGCAACTTCAGGAAACACGCAAAAGGTCATCGACATTCGTTACGATTGTGATCAAGACGCTCTTGTTGTCCTAGTCATTCCTGCTGGCCCTGCCTGCCATAAGGGAAAATATAGTTGCTTCAGTGATTCCTTGTTGTCATCTGAAGCGCCAACTAGTGACGATCGCTTTCGGATTTTGAATATTCTCGAATCAACCATTGCCCAGCGTGAGGCCGAAAAACCCGAAGGCTCTTATACAACTTACCTATTTGAAAAAGGAATTGATAAGATGCTGAAGAAAGTCGGTGAGGAAGCCGGCGAAGTCATTATCGCAGCTAAAAACCGCGATCCCGAAGAACTAAAATGGGAAGTCGCCGACCTGCTATTCCACCTTCTCGTTGTCCTCCGCGAACAAAAACTTCCACTCGACGAAGTATTAAAGACATTGGAAGAAAGACATGGGAAGTGAATTTTGAGTTATGAGTTATGAGTTATGAGTTGAAGAAGGTGGAGCTTCGATGACTTATTGCTTTTAGGCCTAAAAGTTAAAAGCAACAATCTTTTAGCAAAGCTGAAGATTGTTGCTTTTAAAATAGCTAATAATGACAGAGATATTAAGGCCAATTCAAAATCTTTCTCTCCCATTCCCCACAACCACTCAAAACTCAACCCTCAAAACTCAAAACTGTAAATACATAAACATATCATCACTGCGGTTCATCCCACTTAATTTAAGTCCAGGCACCTCCACGCCATCAATGACAATCTTCGAATGCGCAAAAGTAGGGTTATAGTCATATTCATGATAAGCAGCAGGAATGTCAGAAAAGCCACCGTCCCATCCATCGTACCGATGTTGAAATCATATTCATGCGTTACTTTCCCTTCCTCAATTGGTGGTGTTAATGTCTCGCCGATACAACCAGTCATCAGATTTAAAGCTAAAACACTAGATATAATTGAATACATTAATTTATTTTTTTTCATGATTTTATCTCCTTTAATGTTTGTTTTGCTGCTTCCTTTTAATTTGACGATTAAATTTCTAATATGTTACATTTTTGGGAGATGTAGGAAATAAAATATATAATCGAAAATGAAAATGACCGAATAATCTTGGGAAATATTCGAATAAATACGGGAAATGATCGAATAACGCCTTTAGAAAACAATCTACTCACAAAAACTACCCAGAACGCACAATAACATTAACAAAAGCCTAAAAAAGTGATATACTTACGCGAGTAAACTATTGGTTGAGTAGGAGGTAGAAATGAGTCAAAATAATGAAACAATGAAAGAAATGGGATTAGTTTATTCTAATCTGCAAGATGCAGCTTATTTCTACAACAAAGGAATAGAAGCTTTTCGTCTGCAAAATTTAATAAAAGCACAACAATACCTTGAGCGTGCTGTAAGTTTAGATCCAAAAGAGCCTGCATTTTATTGTCAATTAGCAATTATTCTTGCTGACTTAGGTGATCTTCATCGCTCAAATGATTGTTTAATAAAAATAGTCGATGAACATTTAGCTGATGAAATGCCTGAATGTCATTTTTTTTTAGCGAATAACTATGCAAACTTGGGCTTGTTCGAGCATGCCAGAAAAGAAGCACTTCTTTATCTTGATAAGGATCCTGATGGAGAATTTCTCGAGGATACGGAAGATCTCCTCGAGCTATTGCAGGAGGAAGATGATTTATTTGCTGAAGCAGAAACAATGTTAATTCGTTATGAGTTAGCAGCTCATGAGCTTAAAAAACAAAACTATGATAAAGCGATTTTGTATTTCAATGATCTTCTTAAGGAAAACCCTGAATATTGGATGGCACATATTCGCCTTGCTGAAGCCTATTATTTAAAAGGAAACTCGAATAAGGCAATTGACATACTTAATTCAGTGTTGCAAAAAGAAGACAATGTGGTCGCTCGTGGCTATTTAATGACCTACCTATATGAAACAGATGAAAAGGCAAAGGCAACCCTTATCGCCGATTCATTAAAAAATGTGTGGAGTATTGATGATGAACATTGTTATAGCTTAGCGATATCTTTCGGTAAAATTGGAGAACACAATCGTGCCCTAGACGGCTTTGAGAGATTACAACGAAGAGGTTTTGGAGACTTTCCAAAGTTTCATTACCATGTAGCTGTTGCTTATTTTTACACAGGTAAAATCGAAAAAGCAGTTGCGATTTGGGAAAAGCTTGCCAACCTAGGAAATAATGACGCGTTAGCAAATTTACAATTCCTTCAAGAAGGAAATCACTTAAAGCCAACCTATAACTACCGAGCATAATTGCAACGAGTTAAGTAAAAATTATTATTGTTAACTTGCCTGTGCAAAGTAACACCCTGTTGGGTATACTTTGTACTTTTTTTATAAAACCAAGACGTCTGAGCAGGAGATTGGACTTATTCCGTAGTATAATTTACAATAAAGTTGTGAAGTTATATACCTTATGGGGTATATGTGATATAATAAAGAAAAGTCGATAGGGAGTTGAATAGAATGAGTGAAGAAAAAATTTATGACGTTATTATTGCAGGCGCAGGACCAGCAGGTATGACAGCTGCTGTGTATACATCTAGAGGTAACCTTTCTACAGTAATGGTTGAGCGTGGCGTACCTGGCGGGCAAATGGCCAATACTGAGGATGTTGAAAACTATCCAGGCTACGAAAGTATCTTAGGTCCTGATCTATCAACAAAAATGTTTGATCACGCAAAAAAATTCGGCGCAGAATATGCATATGGTGATATCAAAGAAATTATCGACGGCAAAGAATACAAAACCGTTGTAACAGGAAGCAAAGAATTTAAAGGAAGAGCAGTAATTATCACGACTGGTGCCAAGTATAAGAAGCTTGGCGTTCCTGGAGAGAGTGCTCTAGGAGGTCGCGGGGTATCTTATTGTGCCGTTTGTGACGGGGCATTCTTTAAAGGCAAAGAGTTAGTTGTCGTAGGTGGAGGAGACTCTGCAGTTGAGGAAGCCAATTACCTGACACGATTTGCATCAAAAGTTACCGTAATTCACCGTCGTGAGGAACTTCGCGCGCAAAAAATTCTACAAGATCGCGCCTTTGCGAATGAAAAAATTGATTTTTTATGGAACCATGTCGTTACTTCAATAAATGAAGACAACAAAAAAGTCGGCAGTGTCACGATTAAGAATGTTCTAGACGGGACAGAAAGCGAATTTAAAACAGACGGCGTTTTTATCTATATCGGTATGGAGCCATTAAATGAGCCATTTAAAAACCTTGGCATCACGAATGCTGATGGATACGTTGAAACAAATGACCAAATGGAGACGAAAGTTCCTGGAATTTTCGCCGCTGGTGACATTCGTGAAAAAACATTACGACAAATCGTTACAGCAACAGGCGACGGTAGTATCGCCGCCCAAGCAGCTCAACACTACATCGAAGAACTAATGGAAGAACTAAAAAAATAATTGATGAGAAGTCCAATTCAGTATGAGTTGGGCTTTTTCTTATGAGGGGCAATACGAGTCAGCAAAATCCTTATTCGATACTAAGAACATAGGCGTTAATCAGGTAAAACCTATTTAATATAGTTTCTGAACGGTGTGAGTAGTTCACGAAAACGTTACTCGCTTTTAATTCTCCTGTAACAGTTTTGAAATATAATAAGGTTATGATAAGAATAAGTAATTGACCCCCTTTTTTATATACTTTCTTGTTGCACGGATGAACGCTATTCGTGCTCTTTTTTTGGTTATAATAGTTAAAATGTTCAAATAATACTTAATTTACAAAATATTAGTAAAAAAATATTGTATAATAATAGTAAATTAATGACTTCACATACTAAAACTGTTACAATTTTTAGTGAATGTTACTATGTGAAAAATATAGTATAATGTATGGAAGAATTTCTTTCGTAAAGCTTTACATCATCCCCGTACTCGTCTTTGGGGATTGTGTTTCTTTTATTTTCTAAGGCTCTTTTCGTAAAATATTGTTTGTCATTGACTAAGTTGATAAGGTTTTCACTGGGGCACTTGTTGGCTCAGATCCTTAATGGTTTAGGCCTATACTTTAACTTTTTAGCGACAATATACCGAAAAATGCCTTTTCTAAAAAGACTAGTACAGAGGTGGGAACTTTGCAAAGAGTTACAAATTGTATAGTAATGCAAGATCAGCAAGTATTATTGTTGCAAAAACCTTCTAGAGGTTGGTGGGTTGCTCCAGGTGGAAAAATGGAAAGTGGAGAATCCATAAAAGAAGCAGTAACAAGAGAATTTTGGGAAGAAACAGGACTGGAAATTGATAACCCTGAAATAAAAGGTGTTTTTACTATAGTAATAAAAGAAGAAGAGAAGGTTGTTGACGAATGGATGATGTTTACCTTTTTAGCTACGAAAGTGACAGGCGAGATGCTAGAGGTATCTCCAGAAGGTAAGCTTCAATGGCAGCATGTGAATGACGTGAAAAACCTACCAATGGCACCTGGTGATGTCTATATTTTAACCTCATCCTCAACTCATTGGACACCATTTACGGTACCTTTTACTACACCCCAGATTTTGAATTATTGTCTTACCAATTAGATCCGGTGAAAAAAGTGTAGAGTGTAAAGTTTAGAGTTGTGCGGGTAACTCGGAGATGTTTTTACCTTGCATCATTGCGTAGCTTTCACAGACTCTACACTTTACACTCTAAACTCTACACTAATAAAGAAAGGAAGAAGCAATTATGGCAGTAAACAAAGATATACAAGTTGTAATTATTACTGGAATGTCAGGTGCGGGGAAGACAGTTGCTGTACAAAGCTTTGAAGATTTGGGCTTCTTCTGTGTTGATAATCTTCCGCCAGCGCTTATTCCGAAGTTTATAGAGCTGATCGAAAGCTCTGGAGATAAAATGAATAAAGTTGCACTAGTCATTGATTTACGTGGTCGCGAGTTTTTTGACCAGCTTTTTCAATCGATCGATTATTTAGGAACGGTAGCCGATGTTAAACCACAAATTATCTTTTTAGATGCGAAGGATAGTAAGCTTGTCCAACGTTATAAAGAAACGCGTCGTTCACATCCGTTAGCTCCAAAAGGTCTTCCGTTAGAAGGAATTCAGCTTGAGCGGGAAATGCTTGAGGAATTAAAAGGTCAGGCTCAGCAAATTATTGACACGACAGATCTAAAACCGCTACAGTTACGCGAAAAGCTAATCGAACGCTTTTCAGCAGCAGAACAACACTCTTTCTCAGTGAATGTTATGTCGTTTGGATTTAAATACGGGATTCCAATCGATGCTGATCTTGTCTTTGATGTTCGCTTTTTACCTAACCCACATTATATTGATCATATGAGGCCGAAAACAGGGCTAGAAGAGGAAGTATCCTCATATGTTTTGAAATGGGCAGAAACACAGCAATTTATTGAAAAATTAGATGACCTATTGTCGTATATCTTGCCTCATTACAAACGAGAAGGAAAAAGCCAAGTGGTTATCGGAATTGGTTGTACGGGTGGTAAGCATCGTTCTGTGACACTAGCTGAATATTTTGGTAAAAAATATTCACAAGAATACAAAACGTTTATTACACACCGAGACGTTCATAAAGGGAAGGCAAATTAAGTGAAGAAGGCTAATATCGTTGTTATCGGTGGTGGGACGGGTTTGTCAGCCATTTTACGGGGATTGAAAACATTTCCTGTAGATATTACTGCAATTGTTACAGTTGCCGATGATGGTGGTAGCTCAGGGCGCCTTCGCAATGAGCTTGACATCCCACCACCTGGTGATGTTCGCAATGTTCTTGTTGCCCTTTCAGAAGTAGAACCTTTAATTGAAGAGTTATTTCAACACCGCTTTGAAAACGGTCATGGATTATCTGGCCATTCGCTAGGTAATCTATTATTAGCAGGAATGACTTCGATTACTGGAGATTTTGCCAAAGGAGTACATGAACTTAGCAAGGTTTTAAATGTCCGTGGCAAAGTACTCCCAGCTGCCAATCAAAGCATTGTTTTGAAGGCGGAAATGTGTGATGGGAGTATCGTTGTTGGTGAATCAACGATTCCTAAAATAGGAAAAAAAATAAAACGTGTCTTTCTTACCCCTGAGGATGCGAAACCTTTAAACGAGACGCTCCTTGCGATTCGAAACGCGGATCTGATTGTTATTGGGCCGGGAAGTCTGTATACTAGTGTTCTTCCAAACTTACTCGTTCCGGGGATCGCCAATGAAGTAAAAAAGGCCCAGGCTCGAAAAGTCTATATATGTAACGTCATGACGCAGCCCGGAGAAACAGATAACTATACAGCGAGTAATCATGTGCAGGCATTAATTGACCATGTAGGTGCAGGTATTATAGATACAATTATTGTGAATGATCAAGCAATAGATAAGCAATATCTTGAACAATATGAAAAGAAGGAGCAAAGGACGTTCTTTTTGATAAAATAGAGCTTCAAAAACTCCCGTACCAAATTGTCGCCGATCAATTATTAATTTATCGTGAAAACTACCTGCGTCACGACGCAATTAAACTTTCACGAGTATTATTATCATTATTATAGTGTAGAGTTTATAGTTTAGAGTGTAAAGTCTTGCGGGCAATAGCTTCGGAGCTTAACCCAGAGCACTCTCAACTTTCAACTCTACACTCTACACTAAAAAGGGGGTCTTGCCTTGTCTTCTTTCGCTGCTATGACAAAAAAAGAATTGACGCAATTGGATGCAGATGGATGCTGTGCAGAGGCGGAATTAGCTGCCCTCATACGAATGAATGGTTCAATATCTTTCAGTAATAAACAATTAGTACTAGATATAATAACCGAAAATGCTGCTATTGCAAGGCGAATTTATACATTAATAAAGAAAACGTTTCCAGTTCATGTCGAACTTCTTGTTCGAAAAAAGATGCGCCTAAAGAAAAATAATGTCTATTTGGTGAGGATTTCACAAGAAGCGCAGAAACTTTTAGCCAAATTAGGTATTATGGAAGAGGGCTTTCAGTTTATCAGAAAAATTTCTGATGACATTAAAAATAACGGTTGTTGTAAGCGGGCCTATTTACGGGGGGCCTTTCTTGCGGGAGGTTCAGTTAATCACCCTGAGACATCATCCTATCATTTAGAGGTTTTTTCTCTTTATGAGGAGCACAATGAATCGCTTTGTGAATTGGCAAATTCCTATGACTTGAATGCAAAAATTCTCGAAAGAAAAAAAGGGTTTATTATCTATATCAAAGAAGGTGAGAAGATCACCGAATTCTTAAATATCATTGGGGCCCATCAAGCACTACTTTTTTTCGAGGATGTAAGGATCATGAAAGACATGAGGAATTCAGTTAACCGACTCGTTAATTGTGAAACCGCTAACTTAAACAAAACAGTTGGGGCGGCAATGCGCCAGGTCGAAAACATCCGTTTTATCCAGCGTGAAGTTGGTCTGGGGATCCTACCAGAGAAGCTAAGAGAAATTGCCGAGCTTCGGGTCCAGCATCAAGATGTGACATTAAAAGAATTAGGTGAAATGGTCACTACAGGCAAGGTAAGTAAGTCTGGTGTGAACCATCGCCTGAGAAAAATTGATGAATTTGCAAATAAACTTCGAAATGGTGAACCCGAATATAACTTTTAAACGTAAAAGTGAGTATGAAATTGCGATTTAAATTGTATGAATGGTAAATAATGATGATAAAGAAACTAGGAGGAGAAGGAAATGGTAGAAAAAGCTGTCGTAGTTAAACGCAAGGCTGGCTTACAAGCAAGACCTGCAGCACTATTTGTTCAAGAAGCAAATAAATTTAGTTCAGATATTTTCATTGAAAAAGAAGGTAGAAAAGTGAACGCAAAAAGCATCATGGGGATTATGAGCTTAGCGGTTGCAACAGGAAAAGAAATCACGATCATCACAGAAGGTAAAGACGAAACAGAGGCATTAACAGCTCTTGTGGCGTTTGTGGAGAAGGAAGAATAAAGTGTAGGTTTGAGTTAAGAGTGTTGAGTGTTGAGTTACGTGGGATAAAGCTCCGTAGCATCTACTCACATTAACTCAAAACTCAAAACAAAAAGCTAGGTCACCCGACCTAGCTTTTTTCATGCCTTATTTCTTCTGTGTAATTACTTCATCAATCATGCCGTATTCTTTGGCTTTTTCTGCGGTCATGAAGTTGTCACGCTCTGTATCACGTTCAATTACTTCAAGTGGTTGACCAGTGCGCTCAGCTAAAATTTCATTTAACTTCTCACGCATTTCAATGATACGCTTTGCATGGATTTGGATGTCAGTCGCTTGCCCTTGTGCACCGCCAAGTGGTTGATGGATCATCACTTCACTATTTGGTAGGGAATAACGCTTGCCTTTTTCACCAGCAGCTAATAAGAATGCACCCATTGATGCTGCCATCCCGATGCAGATTGTTGATACTTTTGGTTTGATAAATTGCATTGTGTCGTAAATAGCCATACCAGCTGTAATCGACCCACCAGGGCTATTAATGTATAAAGAAATATCTTTGTCAGGATCTTCAGCTGCTAAGAATAGTAGCTGAGCAACAATTGAGTTTGCCACATTGTCATCGATGGCACTACCTAGCATAATGATACGATCCTTTAATAAGCGCGAATAAATGTCATAAGCGCGCTCTCCGCGGTTAGTTTGTTCAATAACTGTAGGGATTAAATTCATAGTGTACTTCTCCTCCTTAAAATTTTTTCGATAAACTTAGTGTATGTATATCATAATCTAAAGGTCAGTGAAGGTCAAAGGATTTACACTGAGAATAGATGTCTAGTTTCTGCACCTAGGGGCGCATCCACTAATAGTATAAGTTCGATGACGATTCCTATTTTCCTGCTTCCAACCTGCCCTCATTTTTAATACATATTCATCTTAACCGAAACTATACAATTTAAACCAACTAAATTTTTCAGTTTAATTACATTTCGCTAATACGTTATTGCGTCATAAAAAAGTTACCAATAGTACCATCAAATATATGTAGATGATTAGTAGTAGCTTATGAGAAAATGGTAGAGTGATTCATGTTAAGTTAAAACTTTCTGAGCAAATGTTGATTCTTCTCGCATTAAGACGAGGGAACATAGAATATAAATAAAATTGTAACCGTTTACAATAGGTGGATAATAACGCTTCACTGAACACTTTAAACATAGTATGATAGATTTTAGGGGAGGTTGAGTAATGAATATGGACTTCGGTTTGTACCAACAACAGTCAATGAAGCTAGTCATGACAAACGAATTGCGCCAAGCAATTTCCATTTTGCAATATTCAACACACGAATTATTGTCTTTTATTGAAGAGCAACAATTGGAAAATCCTCTACTCGAAGTGAAAGAAAAAATAAATGAAGTTCGAACTCGTAAAGAATTTGACGCTGATTATGAAAAAGTAGATGTATGGAAAACCTATGATGGTGAGTATACATCACCACTTGATTATTTAAGCAAAAATGACGTCAGTCTTCAGGACCATTTATTATCTCAAATTCGCTTCATGCCAATAGCAGCAACTGAAAAAAGGGTGCTAGTTTACCTTATCCATTCATTAGATGAAAATGGGTATTTTATAGGAGATATAGAGGAAGTTGCTACACATTTTTCGATTAAAGATGAGATTGCTTTATTTTGCCTAAACGTCTTGCAATCACTCGATCCTGTAGGGGTCGGCGCGAGATCACTGCAAGAGTGCCTACTTCTTCAATTAAGAAAGCTTGCGAACCGCAATCCCGTTGCTGAACAAATCGTAGAGAATTACTTGACGATGTTTGCTAATAAAAAATGGAAAGAAATTGCTAAAGAGCTTTCAATTACTCTTGAAGAAATACAGTCTGTCGCAGATCTCATTCAAACTTTACAGCCTAAACCAGGCTCGATCTATAATGTAGAACCACAAACCTACATTAGTCCCGATGTTTTTATTGAGCTAATCGATGGCAAGTTTTTTATTACGATGAATGATTATCTTCTTCCAAATGTTTCGATCAGTCGCCATTATGAAGAGTTACTTCAAAAGGCCACAGATGAACAAGCGCAAAAATATGTTCAGCAAAAGCATCAACAAATTTTATGGCTATTAAAAAGCATCGATCAACGTCAACAAACCTTACTGAAAGTAACGGAAGCTATCGCCAAATACCAAGAAGATTTCTTTAAATTTGGTTACGAATATTTAAAGCCTTTAACACTAAAGGAAGTTGCTGCTGACATCGACATGCACGAATCAACCGTTAGCCGCGTCACAACTCAAAAATATGTTCAAACCCCCCGAGGTTTGTTTGAATTAAAGTATTTCTTTAGTTCCAGCTTAAAAGGTGAGGGTGGAGTTTCAGCATCATCACTCTCAGTAAAAGAACTTATAAAGAAAATAGTTGATCAAGAGAATAAGCAAAAACCACTCTCAGATCAAAAAATTGTCTCAATTCTCGAAAATGAGCATTCCATTGAAGTATCACGACGAACCGTCACAAAATACCGTGAAGAACTACACATCCCATCGTCATCGAAGAGGAAACGATTTTAGATTTGAGTTGTGAGTGTTGAGTTATGAGTTGCTTTTAGCAGTGACTACGAAGCAATGCTCTAAAAAAACTATACACTCAAAACTCATCACTGATATATGGAGGTACCATGAAAGTTACGTATTATACAAAGGAAAATTGCTCGTTATGCGAGAAAGGGCTGTTAGTATTAGAGGCCATCAAGAAGGATTTCCCTTTAGAGATCGAATTAGTTGATATCTATAAAGACGATGCCCTTTTAGAAAAGTACCAAATTATGATCCCAGTGGTCGAAATCAACGGAGAAGAAGTAGACTTCGGAATTCTTTCCGAAGCAAAAATCCGATCGTACTTAAAGAGTTTATAGTTTAGAGTGTAGAGTTAAGAGTTCTTGAATGCTGATTCAAGAAGAAGCAAAAGCCCGTACAACTCTACATTCATAAGGGGTTTGAGCTGTCGGGGGGCAAAGCTCCGGAGCAAGTCTCTCAAGACTCTACACTCTACACTTTAAACTCTACACTATATAAAGCGCTTTCAATTGTGACATTTCAAAAAATAGTGTAAATAGGCTTGATATCAAATAAATTCCTTGTTACACTTACATTGTAATAAGGAATTTGTTTTATTTTCCTGGAACTTGGAAAACGATGCTTTCGTGTAAAATTTGCGAAAGGTTGCGTTTTTCTAATTTTTTAACCCTTATGGGACACAATATGTCTATGAGGGACGTTGTAAGTCCCGAATATACATAGACAAAACGATAAGGGGATTATTATGAGGTTATTATTAGACATTCAGAAAAAATTATTACCTGACCTCCTAGAAGTTTTAGGTAGCCGTTTTCGGATCTTACGATTGATCCGCTTGATGCAACCGATTGGTCGCAGAAGCTTAGCAACAACTTTAGGAATGTCTGAACGAGTTTTACGTAGTGAAGTGACATTTTTAAAAGAACAGGGCTTAATCGATATGGCGACATCAGGGATGACGCTAACCGATGAAGGGAAAAGTGTTCTCAGCAAACTAGAGGAAGTCATGAGTGATGTGTTTGACTTGAAAAATGTTGAGGATGAGCTCAAGCAATGTCTAGGTCTTTCTGAAGTCATTGTGGTACCAGGTGATAGTGATGAGGCTCCTTGGGTCAAAAAGGAAATGGGCCGTGCTACTGTTCAATTGATGAAACGGCATTTAGCTGGTGAGGAAACGAAAATCGTTGCCTTGACTGGTGGGAGTACCATTGCTTCAGTGGCGGAGATGATGACTCCGGATAGTGAAATGAAAGAAACATTATTTGTACCAGCGCGTGGTGGTCTTGGTGAGCAAGTAGAAAATCAAGCCAATACAATTTGCGCGACGATGGCTACAAAAGCAATGGGACATTATCGTTTGCTGCATGTACCCGATCAACTTAGTTCAGACTCATACTCTTCCCTTATTGAAGAACCGAAGATCAAGGAAATTCTTAACTTAATCCGTTCAGCTAGCTTAGTTGTTCACGGAATAGGTGAGGCAAAAACAATGGCAGAGCGTCGAAGTTCTTCGCAGGAGGTTTTACAAAATCTTCACGAAAAAGAAGCTGTTGCCGAAGCGTTTGGTTATTATTTTAATAAAAATGGAGATATTATCCATAGAGTCTTAACCATTGGTTTACAGCTAGAAGATGTCATGCACAGCAAAGTAGTTGTTGCAGTTGCAGGCGGTGCTTCAAAGGCTCAGGCAATTTCTGCATTTTTGAAACAAGAAACAAGCAATATCCTCGTTACTGACGAAGGTGCAGCTAAAGTATTATTACAACTACATTCATAAAAAAAATTTTTTAATAAATACTATTAGAGTTAAGAGTGCTGTTTGTAATTAGGTGATGGCTTAGCATCGAAGCAATACTAAATAACTCAAAACTCAAAACTCAAAACTAAAAAAAGTTATTTAGAGGGCAAACCCTTTATATATAAAAAAGTTTCAGCTTAATCTAAGGAGGAATTTTTATAATGGCAACTAAAATAGGAATTAATGGATTTGGACGTATTGGACGTGTGGTTTTCCGCGCAGCTTTAAATAACCCGAATGTGGAAGTTGTTGCAGTAAACGACTTAACAGACGCAAAAATGCTAGCTCACCTTTTAAAATATGATTCAGTGCACGGTACATTAAATGCAACTGTTGAAACAAATGGTGAAAACCTAGTTGTTAACGGAAAAGAAATCAAAGTTACAGCTGAAAGAGATCCTGCAAAATTATCTTGGGGCGAGCAAGGTGTAGAAGTTGTTGTTGAATCAACTGGTTTCTTCACAAAACGTGCTGACGCTGCAAAACACTTAGAAGCTGGTGCGAAAAAAGTAATTATCTCAGCTCCTGCAACTGATGAAGATATCACAATCGTAATGGGTGTTAACGAAGACAAGTACGATGCTGCTAGCCATGACGTTATCTCAAACGCATCTTGTACAACAAACTGTTTAGCTCCATTCGCAAAAGTAATTAACGATACATTCGGACTTCGTCGTGGAATGATGACAACAGTTCACTCTTATACAAATGACCAACAAATTCTTGACTTACCACATAAAGATTTCCGTCGTGCTCGTGCAGCTGCTGAAAACATCATCCCAACAACAACGGGTGCTGCTAAAGCCGTAGCTCTAGTACTTCCTGAGTTAAAAGGAAAACTAAACGGTGGCGCATTACGTGTTCCAACACCAAACGTTTCTTTAGTAGACTTAGTTGCTGAACTTGACAAAGAAGTTACAGTTGAAGAAGTTAATGCTGCTCTTAGAGAAGCTGCTGAAGGTCCATTAAAAGGAATTCTTTACTATAGCGAAGAGCCACTAGTTTCTGGTGACTACAACGGAAGCCCTGCATCATCAACAATCGATGCACTTTCTACAATGGTTATGGAAGGCAACATGGTAAAAATCATTTCTTGGTATGACAACGAGTCTGGTTATTCTCACCGTGTAGTTGACCTAGTAGAGTACATCGCTAACAAAGGACTTTAAGTTAGAAAAGCGGAACCGCCTGGTAAGCCAAGCAACATCCCCGAGTTTACATCTTGAGCTTTGCGACGAGTAATCGCAGGAGCAGGAAAGTGGCTTAAGGAAAATATTTGACCGGAGGGGCTAGGCGGTGAAGTTAGACAAAGAAAAGCCCTAACAAGCAAATGTATAAATTATTTTGCCGGAGGGGCTAGACAAAGTTCATAATTTGTCTAAAGGGAATTTAATAGCGGTTGTTGAATAATAATAAGTTGGCAGAGAGGAGAAGGGAAACGTGTTTCTCTCTCCTCTTTCCAATGTAATTCAGTGTAGAGTGTAAAGTGTAGAGTTGAGAGTTCTGAGGGTTAATGCATCGAAGCCTAGCCCTCAAGACTTTAAACTTTACACTCTAAACTCTACACTCTACATAAAAGGAGGGTTCCACATGAACAAAAAGTCTGTTCGCGATATTGAGGTAAAAGGAAAACGTGTATTTTGCCGTGTTGACTTCAACGTTCCAATGAAAAGTAACGAAATAACTGATGATACACGAATTCGTGCAGCTCTTCCGACAATTCAATATCTCATCGATCAAGGTGCAAAAGTTATTTTAGCTAGCCACTTAGGTCGTCCAAAAGGCCAAGTGAACGAAGAAATGCGTTTAAATGCTGTTGCAAGTCGCCTTAGCGAGTTATTAGGAAAGCCAGTTACAAAGACCGATGAAGCTTATGGCGAAGCGGTTGAAAGTGCGATTTCTGCTCTTGGAGAAGGTGATGTCGTTCTACTAGAAAACGTTCGCTTCTACCCAGGTGAAGAAAAGAATGATCCTGAATTAGCGAAAGCGTTCGCTAGTCTAGCTGACATTTACGTAAATGACGCATTTGGTGCTGCTCACCGTGCTCATGCTTCTACAGAAGGAATTGCTCATCACATTCCAGCTGTTTCAGGTCTATTAATGGAAAAAGAATTAGAAGTGTTAGGAAAAGCGTTACTAGATCCTGACCGTCCTTTTACAGCGATCATTGGTGGGGCAAAAGTAAAAGACAAAATCGGTGTGATTGAGAATTTACTAGAAAAAGTAGATAATCTCATCATCGGTGGTGGTCTAGCTTATACATTTGTAAAAGCCTTAGGTCATGACGTTGGGAATTCACTTCTTGAAGAAGATAAAATTGATTTAGCGAAATCATTTATTGATAAAGCAAAAGAAAAAGGCGTTAATTTGTATATGCCTGAAGACGTTATCGTTGCAGATAAGTTTTCAAATGAGGCAACAACACAAGTCGTTGATATCGACGCGATTCCAAGTGATTGGGAAGGACTTGATATTGGACCGAAAACAGTCGATACCTTCCGTAAAGTCATCCTAGAATCAAAGCTTGTGATTTGGAATGGACCAATGGGTGTATTTGAATTATCATCGTTTGAAAATGGTACAAAGTCAGTAGCCGTTGCTTTAGCTGACGCGCAAAATACGTACACTGTCATTGGTGGCGGAGATTCAGCTGCAGCAGTTGAAAAATTCGATTTAGCTGAAAATATGGACCACATCTCAACAGGCGGTGGCGCATCATTAGAGTTTATGGAAGGCAAACAACTTCCAGGCGTAGTAGCGTTGAACGATAAATAAAACAAGTTAAGAGTGTTGAGTTAAGAGTTATGAGTTTTCGTGAGCATCTGCTTCGTAGCCCAAGCCCACAACAACTCAAAACTCAACACTCAAAACTAAAAGAAGTTAAGAGTGTTGAGTTAAGAGTTATGAGTTATCGTGAGCATTGCTTCGTAGCCCAAACCTACAACAACTCAAAACTCAACACTCAAAACTAAAAGAAGTTAAGAGTGTTGAGTTAAGAGTTATGAGTTATCGTGAGCATTGCTTCGTAGCCCAAACCTACAACAACTCAAAACTCAACACTCAAAACTCAAAACTGAAAAAGGAAGTGAAGAACGTGCGTAAACCAATCATTGCAGGAAACTGGAAGATGAATAAGACTATTGGTGAAGCAAGAACTTTTGTGCAGGAAGTAAAGGGTCTAGTACCTGATAGCTCAAAAGTAGATTCTGTTGTTTGTGCACCGGCTTTATTTTTAGATTGTTTAGTTGATAACTCAGCTGGCTCAGACTTGAAAATTGGTGCTCAAAACATGCACTTTGAAGAAAGTGGCGCTTTTACAGGGGAAATTAGTCCTGTTGCACTTAAGGATTTAGATGTAACTTACGTGATTATTGGTCACTCAGAGCGTCGTGAAATGTTTGCTGAAACAGATGAGACAGTAAACAAGAAAACACATGCAGCCTTCAAGCATGGTCTAGTACCGATTGTTTGTTGTGGTGAGACGCTAGAAGAGCGTGAAGCTGGAAAAACAAATGATATTGTCCGCGGCCAAATGCAAAATGGTTTAGCAGGGCTTTCAGAAGACCAAGTGAAGAACCTAGTTGTTGCATATGAGCCAATCTGGGCAATCGGAACAGGGAAATCTTCTTCAGCAGCAGAAGCAAATGATACGTGCGGATATATCCGTACGGTTATAGCTGAAATGTTTTCACAAGAAGCGGCAGACGCTGTACGCATTCAATATGGCGGTAGCGTGAAGCCTGAAAATATTGCTGAGTACTTAGGTCATTCAGATATTGATGGTGCTTTAGTAGGTGGCGCAAGCCTTGACCATCAATCATTTTTACAGCTTTTGGAGGCAGTCAATGAGTAAGAAACCTGTAGCATTAATTATCCTGGACGGATTTGCTTTACGCGATGAAACGAAGGGGAATGCAGTTGCCCACGCGAAAAAGCCAAACTTTGACCGTTACTGGAACGAATATCCCCATGCTCAGTTAATGGCATCTGGTGAAGCAGTAGGTTTACCTGAAGGGCAAATGGGAAATTCTGAAGTAGGACATTTAAATATTGGTGCAGGTCGTGTCGTTTATCAAAGCTTAACTCGCGTAAATAAATCGATCCGCGAAGGTGAGTTTTTTGAAAATGAAACCTTCTTAAATGCCATCAATCACGTAAATGAAAACAACACTAGCCTTCATGTTTACGGGCTATTGTCCGATGGTGGTATACATAGCCACATTCAACATTTATTTGCTTTACTTGAGCTTGCGAATCGCAAAAATGTAGAGCGTGTGTATGTTCACGGCTTTTTAGATGGAAGAGATGTTGGACCGACAAGCGCTGAGGAATATCTTGTTGCGCTTGAGGAAAAAATGAAACAGTTAGGCACAGGAAAAATAGCTTCAATTTCAGGCCGTTACTATGCGATGGATCGCGACCAACGCTGGGAACGAGTTGAAAAAACATACAAAGCAATGGTGTATGGAGAAGGCTTAAAATATAAGAATAGTGTGGATGCACTACAAGATTCTTATAAAAGTGGGATCCATGATGAGTTCGTCTTACCTTCTGTAATGACTAATGAAGATGGTTCACCTGTTGGAACGATTGAGGATAATGATGCAATCATTTTCTTCAACTTCCGTCCTGACCGTGCCATTCAATTATCTCAAGTTTTTACAAATAACGACTTCCGTGGTTTTGATCGTGGTGATAAACACCCGACAAATCTCCACTATGTATGTTTAACTCATTTTAGTGAGTCAGTCGATGGTTTTGTGGCATTCAAACCGACAAACCTTGATAATACGCTAGGAGAAGTGCTAAGCCAACAAGGCTATAAGCAATTACGTATCGCTGAAACAGAAAAATATCCACACGTGACATTTTTCTTTAGTGGCGGTCGTGAAGATAAGTTTCCTGGTGAAGAGCGTGTCCTAATCGACTCGCCAAAGGTAGCAACCTACGACTTAAAACCTGAAATGAGTGCATATGAAGTAACAGATGCACTTCTTAGTGAGATCGCTGCTGACAAGCACGATGCAATCATTCTAAACTTCGCTAACCCTGATATGGTTGGTCACTCAGGAATGCTTGAGCCAACTGTTAAAGCGATCGAAGCAGTAGATGAGTGCCTTGGAAAAGTGGTTGATGCAATCCTTGCTAAGGGTGGTTATGCAGTTATTACAGCCGATCACGGCAATGCTGATGAAGTAATCACACTAGCAGATACACCAATGACTGCTCATACAACCAACCCAGTTCCAGTGATCGTTACAAAAACAGGCGCATCACTTCGTCAAGACGGAAAACTTGCCGATCTATCCCCAACCGTTCTAGCCCTCCTAGGAGCAGAACAACCAGAGGAAATGACGGGTAAATCTTTACTAGTTTAGAGTTTAAAGTGTAGAGATTAGAGTTGTGGAAGCAGCTCTGGGATGCACTTTAGTAAGAGTTTAAAGTGTAAAGTGTAGAGTTTAGAGTTGTGAAAGTAACTCTGGGATGCACTTTACTTGAATGAAAAATAACATTATTTATTATAGAGGTAGAGTCAAGAGGAAAAGTTGTTTGGGAAAAGCTACGAAGCGTTTCTAAACAACTCTACACTCTGAACTCTACACTCTACACTATAAAAGGAGTGTTTTTAAATGACAATTATTACTGATGTTTATGCACGCGAAGTATTAGACTCTCGTGGAAACCCTACTATTGAAGTTGAAGTATATCTTGAAAGTGGTGCAATGGGACGAGCTATGGTTCCAAGTGGTGCGTCTACTGGTGAGCATGAAGCAGTTGAGCTTCGTGACGGCGGCGACCGTTATATGGGTAAAGGTGTTTTAAAAGCTGTTGAAAATGTTAACGAAGAGATTGCACCTGAATTAGTTGGTTATGACGCTCTTGATCAAATTGGAATTGACCAATTAATGATCGATCTTGATGGTACTCCTAACAAATCTAAACTAGGTGCTAACGCTATTTTAGGTGTATCTATGGCTGTTGCTCGTGCGGCTGCTGACGCTTTAGATATTCCTTTATACGTATACTTAGGCGGATTTAACGCAAAAACTCTTCCAACACCAATGATGAACATCATTAACGGTGGTGAGCATGCGGATAACAACGTAGACATTCAAGAATTCATGGTAATGCCTATCGGTGCTGAAAAATTCGCTGACGCTCTTCGTATGGGTGCTGAAATTTTCCACAACCTTAAAGCAGTTCTTAAGTCTAAAGGTTACAACACAGCTGTAGGTGACGAAGGTGGATTTGCTCCAAACTTATCATCAAACGAAGAAGCTCTTCAAACAATCATTGAAGCGATCGAAAAAGCTGGTTACAAGCCAGGTGAAGAAGTGGTTCTTGCAATGGACGTTGCTGCTTCTGAAATGTACGAAGATGGCAAGTACAACATGAAGGGTGAAGGCGTTGTAAAAACAGCTGAAGAAATGGTTGAGTACTATAGCCAATTAGTTGCTAAATACCCAATCGTATCGATCGAAGACGGCCTTGACGAAAACGACTGGGATGGCTGGAAGAAGCTTACTGAAGCATTAGGAGACAAAGTTCAATTAGTTGGTGACGACTTATTCGTAACAAACACAACTAAGCTTTCTGAAGGTATCGAAAAAGGAATTGGTAACTCAATTCTAATCAAAGTTAACCAAATTGGTACATTAACTGAAACTTTCGATGCAATCGAAATGGCAAAACGCGCTGGTTACACAGCAGTAATCTCTCACCGTTCTGGTGAAACAGAAGACAGCACAATCGCTGACATCGCTGTTGCAACAAACGCTGGCCAAATCAAAACAGGTGCTCCATCACGTACAGACCGCGTTGCGAAGTACAACCAATTACTTCGTATCGAAGACGGCCTAGACTACATCGGTCAATACGCTGGTAAGAAAGCATTCTACAACCTAAAAAATCTTTAACTTTTAGCAGGAAGGTCCTGCAAAAGTTAGTATAAAAAAATGAGCCTCAGATTTAACTCTGGTGGCTCATTTTTTATTTTCAAGAGGAAATATTTCCGGGAAATAAATGAAATTAAGCAATAGATCGCTAAAAAATACGCAGCAAGTTAAAGCGCAAAAAGTACTGACTTGAAAGTTCTGGTGATGTTAAAGTATGTATAAAGAGAAACTTTATTCTTGCTGGGAGCGTAAGTGCTAGTAACAGAAAGGAGGAATTAAAATGGATGTACTTTTATTAATTGTAATTTTTGCTGGTATTTTTGCAATATATGATGCAATAAGAAAAGTTAACAATAATATCCTTGTTCAGACCGAGGAGCTTAAAAAAATACGTGAACAATTGGAGGAAAACAGTAAAAAGTAGATTTTACTGTTGAACGAACTGATTAATCAAACTTAAGAGTAATTTGGGGAGGATCAGAAATGGACGATTGGACAATTTTGATTATGCTTTTCCTTATAGGTGGGTTAACTGAATTTATTACTTCAAAATATATTGAAAATCAAAAAACAAGAAATTATATATCACTTTTAGTGTGGTTAGGAATAGCACTTACCTTTATTATACTGTGGTTAGTGGATGATATATCCTATTGGGGATTACTCAGCTGGGTTGAAGAAAAAACTTTAGGCGACTAATCGGTCTAAATATGTATTTATACAGTAGTTTTCCTCACCCAGAATAACTTAGCTATTTTACCAACCATTCTTCTTATATTCTAGTAACTGTATTTTATTGTTACTATATAGTCTGAACTTCAAAACATCATGACCTAGCTCCCTTTTGGTATCGTGAGAAATTATATAAAACTGTACAATAAACTCGGCACCATTATCCCAATTACGAGTTAATTCAATATGTTTTCTTGCATCTACTTTATGACCAAAATTCTCATCTAAACCGTATTGCTGACTGATTGCAGTTAATATTGGTTCTGAAAATAGTTGCCATAAAAAATCAGGGAAATGTTCATTTAATAGTTTCGTATGTTCCTCTAAAAATTCAATTTCTTGATTTAATCTTATTTTAGTCTGTTCGCTACTCCAAACATACCATCCAAATAAAATAACAATGACCAAGCTTACAAACTGTTTTTTTCATTTGAATCCCCCTTTTTTGTAATGGTATGTCCAAATCCTCTTAGTTATGATTAATCACTACAGAGAGTACAAAAGAATTGTTCAGGGTTTATTTGATAAATTAAATTTTACATTTCTTTGAAGTGAGTAGGGCTATAATATTAAATTTGTTTTATAATACTGATAACGAAAACCTTTAAAGGGAGGAATGATTAAATGAGTACAAAAGAGGAAGTAATAAATTTAATTAAGGACCTACAGGAGAATGCAACTATTGAAGATATAATGAGGGAGCTTTATGTAAGATTAAGGATTGAAAAAGGTATTCAAGAATTAGATGCAGGAAAAGTGGTTTCTCATGATAAAGTAAAGGAGAAATTAGGGGAATGGTTGAAATAAGATGGGCAGAAACTGCTGTAAGAGATTTAGATCAAATATGTACTTATATAGCTGGAGACTCTGAGAATATGCAAGGATGTTTGCTAGAAAAATAATTGATACAATTGAAACAACTGCTGCATTTCCTTACTCCGGGAGAAGTGTTCCAGAAATGAAAGACGAAATGATCAGAGAAAAAGTCTTAGCCAATTATAGAATAATATATCGTATTAATAACAATTCAGTTGAAGTAGTTCGAATCATTCATAATGCCAGAAGTATTATAGATACAAACCATTAAACATCATGCAGTGTGAATTAAACAATTGCGGAAGAATACTGGATTGAATAAGCAGATATAAAAAAATGTCTTAGTTCACTTTGAACTAAGACATTTTTTACTTATTTAAGCTGCTTTCTTCTCGTCAGCGTCTAACTTAAAGTTCGCTACTTGACGGTTTAGCTTTACTTTATAAGCGAATAGTACAAGGACAACAACGGTTGCTACAGTAGCAGCTACATAAGATGTTGTCATCGGTAATCCAAAACCGATTGGTGCATTAAAGATGAAGGTAAAGGCTACCATTGTCATAAAGATTGCCGGTATAGTGGCTACCCAGTGCATTTTGTATTGAATAGCTAAATACATCGCTCCGACAAACAAGGCAATCGCACTAATTGCTGCATTTGTCACTCCGAAGTATCTCCAAAGAAGCGTGAAGTCCATTTTTGTTAGAGCAAATGCAACAGCGAATAATGGTAAGGCAATCCAAAGACGGTTTGTAATTTTAATTTGTGATACGTTAATATACTCAGCAATGATCATACGCGCAGAACGGAAGGCTGTGTCGCCTGATGTAATTGGAAGGACGATAACACCAAGAACTGCTAATGTTCCACCGATTGCACCTAATAAAGTGAATGATACTTCACTTACAACAAGACCAGCGCCACCTGTTTTAATTAACTCGCTTAAGTCAGTTCCGTAGAAAAGACTCATCGCTGCTGCTGCCCAAATCATTGCGATAATTCCTTCAACAATCATCATGCCGTAGAATACTTTACGACCATTTCTTTCGTTTTGTAACGTTCTAGAGATAATCGGTGATTGTGTAGCATGGAAACCAGAAATCGCTCCACAAGCAATGGTAATCATTAAAATTGGGAAAACAGCTGCTCCAGCTGGGTGCATATTTTGTAATGTTAATTCAGGGATTGGAGCCCCTGTAAATACAAGCATTCCACCAATTCCAATTGCACTAATTAGTAATAGCGCACCTAAAACTGGATAAATTCGACCGATAATTTTATCAACAGGAAGCATTGTAGCAAGAATATAGTAAACAAAAATAATTGCTGTAATCACGCCTAATGCCATCCAGCCATTCATCACGTTATATAAAAGACCAGCTGGTGCGGTAACGAACACAGTACCAACAAGAAGTAAAAGAAGAACTGCGACGAAATTTACCACGTGCTTCATCGTTTTTCCTAAAAATTGTCCAGCAAGTTGTGGTAAGTGGGCGCCATTATTTCTAATCGAAATCATACCCGTTAGGTAGTCATGGACAGCTCCGGCAAAAATTGCACCTGCCACAATCCAAATGAAAGCGACTGGGCCATATAAAGCACCCATGATCGGTCCAAAAATAGGGCCGACACCTGCAATGTTCAATAACTGAATTAATGAGTTTCGATTTGTTCCCATCGGAATGTAATCGACACCGTCTTTCATACTGTAAGCTGGCGTTTGCCTAGCTTCTTTTACTCCAAAAATTTTCTCTATTAACTTTCCATACGTAAAATATCCAATGATTAATAGGGCGATAGATGCTAAAAATGTAATCATTTGAAGAACACCTCTTTCTAATATTGATTGCGCTTTCATTATAGTACTGATTGCGAAATGAAAGATTAAAACGTGTTCAACATGTAAAAATCGGACATTAACATGTCCGATTTAGTGTTTAACGTGCATCAGTTTTTAGAGCTCTAAACGCTCTCTAAGTGATTTTACGTAGTTTCTACTAACAGGAATTTCATCTTTTCGACCGGCAACTTTCAATTGGTAGGCACCGTTAAACCAAGGAATAAGCTGTTCAACTTTATCGAGATTCACAAGATAGCTTTTATGAGTTCGAAAAAATGGATAGCCTCGTAACTTTTCTTCTAGGTCCTTCATCGGTAACTTTGAGTAAAACTTGCGATCAACCGTACAAATAATTGTTTCACGATCCTCTCGGAAAAGATACGTAATATCAGAAGGCGATAAATAAACGATTGAGCGTTCATCCTCAACGGCCAACTTTGCAATGGTT